>DJSH01000043.1:10888-30012 GCA_002440225.1 Candidatus Segatella violae | reverse complement strand
GGCAATGTACGCTTAGCTACGGCAGAGTAGATAATCTTGTTGATAGCGGCAGTATCGCGAACGCTCGCATAACCTACAGTGCTCAAGCTCTGACCACCTGTGAGCTGCAAGCGAGCCAACAATGGGTGAGCCTTGATGGCAGCGGCATTCTTCGCCTCCTCACCTACCTTGTCGGCAACGTCGTCCTTCTTCTTGATAGAGAACTTAGCCTCAGCCTTCTTAGGCTCTGCTTTTTTAGCCTCAGCCTTGGCAACCTCATTCTTGGCAACCTCGCCATCAGAAGCAACAGAGTCGTTCTTCTCCTCGCCGTTGTCGCCATTGGCGATGCGAGTATCGAGCTGCTGGAGATAAGGAGCGATTTCCTCAGAGTTGTAAGTCTCCCAGAACTCAAGGTTGGCACTACCCTGAAGCATCTTACGCATACGCTCAGGCTGGCTGATACCAGGCATCTCTACCATGATACGGCCCTGCTGACCTTCCAACTTCTGGATGTTAGGCTGAACGACACCAAACTTATCGATACGAGTGCGAACCACGTTGAAAGAGTTGTCGATGGCATCCTGTACAGAAGCGCGGAGCGCCTTCTCTACCTCTGAGTCGCTGCTCTGAGGAGAAACCTTGCCCTGCAACTGCTGGGTTGCGAACACCTCTGCTAGTTTATGACCAGGTGCGCTCTTGTGATAAGCGTTAATGAAAAGTGACACGAAGTCACCACCGTTAGCCTCTTCCTGAGCTCTCGCTTCCTTCATGGCATTGGTAAAACCTGCGTCGGTCTTGTGATCGGCAAGGTTTTCAATTACATCAGGTACAGAAATCTCAAGAATCACATTCATACCGCCCTTGAGGTCAAGTCCAAGACCTATCTGAGTTTCCAAGCAGTTCTGGTAAGAGTAAACACCCAGGTACTTCACAGAATCCTTATAATCCTGCTGAGCGATAGGGTCTTTAATCTTTGCAGCCTCGCTGTCATAGTAACGTGTGGCAAACGAGAATGACAAATAGAAGATACTTGCAAGCGTCAGTAAGACGGCTACACAAATTACAATTCCTTTGTTTTGCATTTCTATTTATTGTTATTAATTATTTATTTACTATATAAAGTCGTGCAAAAATAAGCATTTTTTTTCTTATATAAGAATAAATTGCTCTATTTTTGCTGTTTAGGGCGCATTTTTAGCTTACAGATGATAGGATAGTGGTCGGAAACGGCTATTTTATCGTCCACTTTGCATTCATAAGGCTTCCAATCATCCGAGCACATGATGTTGTCGATGCGCACGAAGAATCCACTGTGATGATAGCTGATACCCGGTCCGTTGCCGCTGGCGATGTAGCAATCTGTGAGATGCTTAGCTATCGTGCGATGGGCATAGGAAATCGGTCCGTCATTGAAATCTCCACACAGGATGACGCTCTCCCGCTTGTGGCGTTCGATATAGTTGGCGACAGCCTCAGCCTCGGGGGCGCGCTTACGGGTAGCCTCGGCAAGTTTCACCACCAAGAGCTTGGACGTTTCCTCGGCGGTATCTTTCCGCAGTTTTCCGATGACGAGGTTCTTGAATTGCCGTCGGTCTTCCAGACTCAAGCCAGTGCTTTCCAGATGATTGTTGATGAGCAGCACATCCTGGTCTTTCACCCTCAGGCGATAAGCCACGCTCATATTCCCCTTCGACTCATAAGGGATGCGTTCCTTCCACAGGATGGGATATTTGCTAAGCAGCATCAGGCACGTTCCTCCATTGGGATGAATGGTTGTGTCTTGATAAGCATACAGGGGCTTCAACATGCTGTCTATCTGCTGCACATTGCGAGCATTTGGCATCGCCTCTTGCAGGCAGACGATGTCGGCATCCTGCTCTTGCAAGTAAGCCAAGCAGATGTTGGTGCCATCGGCATCCTCGGTTTGGTCGCCAAAGTTCCAGGTGTTATACGACAACACCTTGATGCATCCCTTGGGAGCCTTGCCCTCTATATTGAGCGGCATGTACTTTCTCACCGGCACGAAACTGATGACGAAGCCCAAGAATGGAATGAGAGCGTACTTAGAACGGAAAAGAAGCCAAAACAGCAGGAAGCCTAGGTTGATGACGAGAAACACGGGGAAGAGCAAGCCCACGTTGGCCAAGGCTGGAAAGCTCTCCGGTGCGAAAAGATCGGAAAAGCCCACCAACAGCATCACGACTATCGTCGCCACATTGGCGCCGGCAATCATCTTATAAGTAAATTCCTTAAAGCCCTTGAACATAATAAGTTCTAAAATGTTACTCTTATTCTTATTTGCTCTTCAATATATGTATCTCTCCTTTATTTGTTACTCTGGTCGAAGAGAGTCTGCTTCTCTTCTTTGGTCAAACTGTCGTAGCCACTCTTCCTTATCTTATCCAAGATGCGGTCGATTTCTGCCTGCGAAGCCTTCTGGTTAGGCGTGCACTCCGCGTCTTGCTGATAGGTATCATGGGAAGAATAGTTCTCATTCTTTGTATAAGTGAACTGCTGGCGCCCCCTGTTGCGACCGCCAAACATCCCCTTCAATCTATCGAAGGCATCGGCTGAAGCCGTCCCATGATAGCCGCCCTCCAACTGCTTGCGCCAATAACGTATCAGGAAGAAGCCGAACACCATACCTCCAAGATGGGCGATATGAGCCACGCCATCGCCCGACGTGAACATGGCAGAGCCCAACTCGATGACAGCATATCCCATCACAAAATATTTCGCCTTGATAGGAATAGGAATCGGGAAGATGAAGATGCGCTCGTTGGGATAAATCATCCCGAAGGCGAGCAAGATGGCGTAGATGGCACCAGACGCTCCCACCGTGGTCCACAGGTTGAGATACTCACCCATCGGGATGCGAGCCACGCCCGTATTCACGAAATCATAGGCACCTAAGTCCTTCACAACATAGGTGACATACTGGGCGGCCTCCTGGAAAAGACCTGCTCCAACGCCACACACAATGTAATAAAAAAGGAATTTCTTAGGTCCCCATACCCTCTCTACTACACATCCAAACATCCATAGGGCAAACATATTGAAGAGAATATGCTCGAAGCCCCCATGCATAAACATGTAGGTAAACAATTGATAGATGTGAAAATCGGACGCCATGAAGAAATGGAGTCCCAACCAGTTGTTCAGGAGCGACTCTCCCGAAACATCCTTGCCAAAGAAATAGCTGGCCACGAAGACCGCCACATTCACTATCAGCAAATTCTTTGTTACTATAGGTATATTGCGCATAACTATTTATTCTCCTTACGTTATAATTCTGTAGCTAAATATGTAATTTGGTGGCAAAATTACTAAAAATATCCGTGAAAACACCAAAAAAAGGGCATATTACACTTAATTTTCAATAATTTCATCACTTTTCTGCATTTTTTATTTGAAGTTTAAAAGGAAAAGGGTATATTTGTAAGCGAAAAGAACTTAAGAACAATATTATTAATCATTTAATAAAGTAAAATTATGAACAAGACAGAATTGATCGACAAGATTGCAGCAGGTGCCGAGATTACAAAGGCACAGGCTAAAGCCGCTCTCGAAGCTACTACAAACGCATTGAAGGAAGCCCTCATTGCAGGTGATAAGATTCAGTTGGTAGGTTTCGGTACTTTCAGCGTAAACGAGCGTCCAGCTCGCGAGGGTATCAATCCTGCTACCAAGCAGAAGATTCAGATTGCAGCCAAGAAGGTGGCTAAGTTCAAGGCTGGTGCTGAGCTTGCTGATGCAATCAACAAATAATTGTAAAAATTATTTTCACAGATAAAGGGCAGTCCATGTGGGCTGCCCTTTATGTTTATCTATATCATCAAACCTTTATTTTGGCTGCTTACCAATGTAAGCCAAGATACCACCATCAACATAGAGAATGTGACCATTCACGGCATTGGAAGCTTCGGAAGCCAAGAATACGGCAGGACCTTCCAACTCCTCTGGCTCCAACCAGCGACCAGCTGGAGTCTTTGCGCAAATGAAACTATCGAATGGGTGACGGCTACCATCTGCCTGACGCTCACGGAGAGGTGCGGTCTGTGGGGTAGCGATGTAACCAGGGCCTAAGCCGTTGCACTGGATATTGTACTCGCCATACTCTGAGCAGATATTGCGAGTGAGCATCTTCAAGCCACCCTTGGCTGCTGCGTATGCAGAAACTGTCTCTCGACCCAACTCGCTCATCATAGAGCAGATGTTGATAATCTTGCCATGTCCCTTCTTGATCATACCTGGGATAACAGCCTTTGATACGATGAATGGAGCAGTGAGGTCGATGTCTACCACCTGCTTGAAGTCCTCTACAGACATCTCTGTCATTGGGATACGCTTGATGATACCAGCGTTGTTCACCAAGATGTCGATAACGCCGAGTTCCTTCTCGATGTCGGCAACCATCTTCTTCACCTGTTCCTCGTCTGTCACGTCGCAGATATAGCCCTTGGCATCAATACCTTTAGCCTTATAGTCAGCCAAAGCCTGGTCCATGTGTTTCTGGCTACGGCAGTTGAAAGCAATCTTAGCACCAGCCTTGGCATAAGCCTCAGCGATAGCGAAACCGATACCATAAGCGGCTCCTGTAACGAGGGCAACCTTGCCCTCCAATGAGAATAGTTTGTTAAAGTCCATACTTTTGTATTTTGTTAATTGTTTGATTTGTTTTGTCTTCTGTGTGGCAAAGATACAAAATATTTTTGAATCTTGCTCTAAATCAATACGAAAGATGCAACCTTTTTACTTATTTTCTCATTTCGCATACGCTTTCTAACGATTCTTCTACCTATTGCGCCATTTCACATATAGGGCCATACACTTCTATACATACTGTTCATACACATCTATACATACTGCTCATACGACACATGCATATAGTTCTAACAACCGAAAGATGCTGTTCCATACATCTGCTGACTGCTGCTTGCAGAATTGCAAACAGCTGCTTGCAGAATTGCTGACAGCTGCTTGTAGACTTGTCAGCAGCTGTCAACAATCTTGCGAAACACGTTCTTTCGGGTACTAGATCGTACTCCATTGAACGTTAAAACCAGTTCCATTAAACGATAAGACTAGTTTTGGTGGATGCTAATACCTAATGTTTCCTCTATTACAGACAGTACTTGTGGCAAAGAATCGGTATTGAAGTCGCCTGTCAAGCGCTTGGAATAGTCAGATGCCACATATTGCTTGCCTGAGAGTTTGGTCAGTTCGTCAAGCACGTCTTGCAAAGGTGCATTCACGAAGTGCAGAAGATGCGTAGCCCAAGCCACGTCGTTGACATCATAATCTGCCAACAGTTGCGGCTTGTCAGCCCCTTGCGAGAGCCTAGCCCGCTTGCCTTTGGTCAAGAAGACACCACTCGCTGCATCCCGGGCAGCGAACATCACCATTCCGCTCGTTACCATCACCTCGGGCGCATCCGTTCTTTCATCTACCATAAACTGCGTACCCAGCACCCACACATGCCCTCGTTCGCCAGTTACATCAAAAGGATGCTGCTCATCGTGCTTCACTTGATAATAGACGCAACCTTTCATCTCCACCTTTCTGCAATCATCCTCCGAATAGGAAAGGGAAGAATAGGGAGAGAGTGTGACATGGGTACCATCTGGCAGATTGTATGCCACGACTTGTCCCTCTGACTTCAAGACTATCGTTCTTGGCATCAAGAGCGTATAAGCCCCTACAGTCAAGAGCACCAGCAAGGAAGCTGCAACGGCTATCCATCTCAAACGACGAGTGCGGTTTGCTTGAGAAATCGAGATAAGTTCCAGAGCAGAAGTTGCATCTTGCGATTTACCACAAGAGCCTTCTTTCACTCTATCCTTGACTTTCCGCAAGGCAGCCATGGTGTTCAACTTGCCCGATTGAAAATATCGGAGCACAAAATCTTGTTCGTTTTTGTTTGTTTTCATTTTGTTACCTCCTTATTATATTCTTTCCTTCTTACTATACGATACGATTTCTGCAATCTTTATGATACGACAAGTTTGTTTCCTATTGAAGAGAAACAACGCATTCTTCAAAATTGCCCCGTAATGGATGCAAAGATGGTATTGGTATGCTTAAACTTCTCAATTCCGCTATATCTCCTGCCGTTTGTATATCGGATATTATTGCGGCAATATTCAATATTATAGTTGCTTGTCACCCATCCCAAAGACAGGAATACATCACCACTTCGGAAAGTCACAGCCGACTTCACTCGCCAAAAGAGCCACTTGCCGCCATGATTTCTCACCGAACGAGTAACCACATTACCACGGGCTACATCCTCAAAAGTAACAGGATGACCAACCCCATGAGCATCCTTTGCCTCATCAAAAGTTACCCTATCATTCCGCAAGAGCGACATGGCAAGTCCTGGGTCACAATGCAGCATCAAGCCTGAGGAATGGCGTTTGTTCAGCCATAAGGTTGGGGTACGGAAAGCCAAACTAGGATTCAAGTTAATCTGAATGATTCTCTTTGGGTCATATTCGTAATCCTCATATTTTTCAATCAAAGGCTTATCACCATGATTGTCATTCCATTCGATACCGAAAGAAAATCCTGCATAGGTAAGGGGATAATATGCAGCAGTAATCTCCACCATATAGCTATCCTCATTGCTATCACATAAACCTCCCGTTATTCCAGCTGTAAAACGCAACAGCTTGCTATCTTGCTTTCGTTTCATACGATTTATCATATCCACACGCTGCTCAAACGTAAGAGAATCCTGTGCCTTACCATTGCTGGCAAGACACAAGATTCCTAAGACTGTTAAAAGACATTTTTTCATATTCATCTTTCTTAGTTCGTATATACAATATTTACCCTTACGAATCAGTCAAAATGCCTAGAAGAAATACTAGCATTGTAACCTGCCACGATGCCGAAACCACCTTTCACGTTCGAGTAAGTAGGCGCAACCTGCATCAAGCCCGCATCAGCCCAGTCATTACTCTGTGCATCATTGATACTCTTCAAGAAACGGTAATACTCAGGGGTCATTTTATACAATTCCACTATATAGTCATAGCCAAACACCTTATCCCATGTTCCCCGATCATCATATTCACCAGCGTGCATATAAGCACTGAGTGCTTCCAAATGCAAGGTATAAGATAGGCCATTGATGGTACGGTCGTCGAATATATATGAATTTCCAAAGAACGTATAATCATCAAATCCGAAATCATCGTTCAACTTCGTTTTCTTATTCAGCAGCGGTTCGCCCACCGTTGATAATTCGATAGCACGAGTAACCCATGACAAACTATCACGATTAGTTCCTTCCATCTGGCGTAGTTTCACCATCACCGAATAATAATCCTGAGTAGAGGCATCATCTTGGAAAGTCGCCGCAATCTTGTCCACTCTCGAATACGAATCGGCATCTGAACTTTTCTCGTCAAAGCGAACTTCACCCATCTGAATATTCACTCGATTGGGGATGTAGGTAGATGCAGAAACCGAAGAATAGCCATCAGCAGAAACCTGCACATCGATGTTGTCGCCAGCTTTCTGTCTGCCTACCACATAATATTGTCCCACAAATCGGGAAAGATATGTTTCTGATGTATTGGTTGAGAAGAGACGAGCTTCTTGTAGATTTTCAATACGCTTTACTGGATATTCCACATCATTCACCTTATATATGATACGAGCATTCACCGTCTGTTGAGATTGTACTTTTATATCTCCCTTGAACGATGCGACAGGAAAGCTCCTGGTTACTGCTATCAAAGTGGTGTCTCCTTCCGTCGGAAAACAATAAACAACCAACCGAGGAGTATCTTGTAGCTTATCTACATCAAAATCATCTTTGCACGAAGAAAGGAACAAGAGACTAAACATCAAGCAAAGCCCCCAATTCATCAAAATGCCAAGACGCATCCATATATCATTATATATTCTATCTTTCATTCCTATATATCGTTTTATCATTAGTAAACCATTATCTGCCTCATACCAACACTCCTGCTCTTAGAATTCTACGCCTCAACTTAAAACTTGATGGTATAGCTAAACGAAGGAATGATAGGAATAAATCCTTTGTTCTTAGCTTTGAATCGTTGTGTTTTCTCATCAAAATCAACCTTCACATACATCGAGTTCAAGTGGCAATAAGCATTATAGACGCTCAAGTTCCAGATGCGCTCATGCCCATGCTTGGTGACATGACGGAAATCAAAGCCTAAGTCAAGACGATGATAAGCGGGAAGCGTCAGATTATTCGGGATGGCATAGACGTAAGAGTCACTCCCCCACCAACTATAAAGATACTTCCCATTTCCATCTGGCAAACCAGGCAATGCCGCCAACTGGGTTGGCACGGTGGCATGATTGCCCGTATGATAGTTCCAGACGGCAAAGCAGCTCACCTTTTTATTGAACTCATATCGCAAGGAGAGGTTCAGCTTATGGCGGTTGTCAAACTTGTCGTAATACCAATCGGGATAGAAGTCCTCATATTTTCGCTTATTCCAAGAGAGGGTATAGGAGCCACTCAGCGTAAGATGTTCCGTGCGATAAGTGGCATCTGCCTCTATACCATAGAACAATCCTTTTCCATCCATCACCAATGCATCCCAGTTTTCCGCCGGCGGTTCGATGCCTACCCAGCTACTATATTGTAGCAGATGCTTTGACCATTTATAATAGCCCTCGAGCGAGAGATTCCAGTGCCGATTGGGCTGCGCATAGACTCCGGCTGCTATCTGGTAAGAACGCATCGGTTTCAGACTCTTGGTTGTTGGCACCCAATAATCAGTAGGCAAAGACAAATAACTATTCGAAATTTTATGCACGTACTGACTCATCTGCGTAAAAGATGCCTTCACAGAGACTTCGTTGCTCAATTGATATTTCAGGGCGAAGCGAGGGTCGAAGCTGAAGAAGTTCTTGCCACTGATGTGAAACATTCCCATATTGAAGCCTGCATTCAGACTCCATTTGTCATTGAGTACGATTTCATCCTCTGCATAAGCAGACCATTCATGCGCCACATGGCGATTGCTGCTATTCACGCTGATAGTATCCATCTTGGCATCGCCATTCCCAGCATAGTCCAACTGCATGGCGGTCTGCGGACGGAAGAGATGCAGCATATAATCATGACCGAAGCGAATATGGTGGTGAGGATTCGGTCGAAAATCAAAAGCCGTGCGATAACCTACGTCATTGATGGTAGAAGTATATCCATGTTCCAAGTGCTCCCAAACTTCTTCCTTATGAGTTTGTGGATAAATATTACGGTCATCGTCCAAGGAATATAGTTTGGAACGGTTGTGGGAATACACTGCCGTAAAGTTTGAGAAGAGTTTTGGCGAGAAGAGATAATTCCAGTTCAAGGCCACATTGAAGTTACCCCAATCCAATTGCGACTTTGTGATTTCTCTATCGTATGAATTTCCTTCTTGATATCCCTCCGACTTACTGTCATTCAAATCTTGCTTCACATCCCAACTATCCTTACCGTGATAGATACTGAGGTCTATCTTCGAGCGATTGCTAAAGCGATGCGTTACCTTGGCATTCAAGTCCATGAAGTAGTAACCAATGGAAAGTTTATCATCTTTTTCTGAAAATGCCTTGGTCAATGGACGGGACAACAAGTCCATCCATGAGCGACGCATACCTATATTATAAGAAGTCTTGCCTTTGATGATAGGACCCTCAAATTGCAAGCTGGCATCGAGCAAACCGATACGATAAGCCCCATGGAAGTGATTCAAGTCGCCATCGGCTGTGCGCACATCCACCACAGAAGAAAGCCTTCCACCATATCTCGCGGGGAAACCGCTCTTGTAGAAATCTACATTCTTCACCACATCGGCATTGAAACTGGAGAAGAGTCCGAGGGCATGGTTGGTATCATAAAGGGGCGTACCGTCTATCAGAAACAAGTTCTCATCGCCATTGCCTCCATGCACATAGAGACCGCTCGCCAGTTCTTGCCCCTCTGCCACACCGCTCACTCGCTGCAAAGTCTTCACCACATCAGGAGATGACATCAGGGAGAACTCGGTCTTGATGTCCTTGTTGGAGAAAGAACGCTTGCCTGTCTGCGTGGTGAGAAGCGGCGAATTCAAGTCGCCATCCACCACGACCTCAGGAAGTTTTCCATCGGCTTTCAGCGACATGTTATAATGGATATCTTTAGAGATCTTCAACTTTTCCACCTGGTCGGCATAACCTACATACGAGAATCGGAGCTGATGCTCACCTTCTGGCAAGGTGATGGAAAAGAAACCATACTCATTGGTCGTTGTGCCGATGCCATCCGTCAAATCATAGATGGTGGCATTGATCAGCGACTCGCCACCCTCATCACGGACATATCCGCTGAGAGTGTGGCGACGCTGAACCTGCTGAACTTTGTGATTGCTATTTGTCTGGGATGTAGATATTTGTTGTTGCATTTGTTTTCGCTTCAATATCACATAGTTCGCATTAACAGTATATAGAATATGAGTTTTCTCAAAAAGTGCTTTCAGTGCTTTCCTCACTGAAAGATGTTGGATATTAGGACCGCTGTACTTGCCATTGAGTTCGGCGTCGAGCGAAGAATCATACACGAAGTTGACTTTCTTGGTCTTGTGCAACCAGTCCATCTGTTGGCGAATGGTGGTGGAAGCTTCTGCTACCACCTTGGTGCCCATACTACCCACATCACCATTCACGTCTGCCTTGCCGAATGTTCCCATTGTTGGAACATGGGCAAGGACTGGCAACGTCAAAAACGAAAGTGCTATGATTATCGTTTTACCTTTCATAACTGAACTTTTATTATATCTGTTTATTTTGTTTGTTATATGTCCTTATTTCTTCTTGTCTTTTATGGCTATAACGCACAAATTACAGAATACCCCCATTCAGGAAAGGCAAAATATAGAAAAAATCTGCAAAAAAGTCATCTTTCTTGCCTCGCAAGGTCTTCAAGGCCTTGGAAATCTGGTGTTCCACGGTCTTTTCCGACAAATCCAATTCCTCGGCAATTTCCCGATAAGTCATGCCATCTCGCTTGCTCATCAAGAATATTTCACGGCATCTATCCGGCAATTGTTCTATCGCTGTCCATAATTCCGCCTCATGGAAAGAACTGTCTTGGGCTTGTTCATCCGTTATCTCACCGCTCAAGTCAGTAGGTGAGACATCTGTTGCTATAGGGGATTGACGGCGCAGATGGTCGATGCAAGCATTACGCACCGAAGTATACAAGAATGATTTAAGATGCTGAGGAAATGAGACAGATTGAATTCTCGAGGAGGCATCATTAGCTTCCATCCCTCTTTGTAGCAAGCGGACAAAGCAATCCTGCACAACATCTTCCGCCTCATCCACATCATGCAGATAATGGGTGGCATAAAGACATAGTGGACGATAATATTGTTGGAACACCAAGTCTATCTCTTGCATACTCGAAAATATTGTCTTTATTCAATCCGATGTAAACCGAACTTATTACACTTACCTCAATTATATATAATATATAAAACTATAGATATATAAACAAAACAACCCTCCAAATCCATAAAGACTTGAAGGGTTATTTGCGATATGTTGTCCCAGGCGGATTCGAACCACCACTGACAGAACCAAAAACTGTAGTGCTACCATTACACCATAGGACAATCAAACCAAATGCAAAGGTAGTGGATTTTTTCTCCACTACCAAATATTTTCAATACTTTTTGCATTTTTACCGCCATTTTCCTCTATTCAGAGCAAAATTGACGAGAAAAAGCATTTATTTCACTGTAATCAAGAAGTAATTCTTCTTGCCTTTCTGTACCAAGAGATACTTACCGTCGATGAGGTCATCGGCTGTTACCACCTGGTCGAAAGCTGCGAGCTTCTCCTTGTTGAGCGATACGCCACCACCCTTGACGAGCTTGCGCATCTCACTCTTGCTTGGGAAAATCTGCATGCCTTCCTGGTTGAAGAGGTCAACGGCAGTGCCACCAAGCAAGTTCTTGTCGAGATCGTAGTGAGGTACATTGGCGAACACATCGTTCAAGGTAGCCTCGTCAAGCTGGGCGAGATTCTCCTTGGTAGCCTTACCAAAGAGGATGTTGCTGGCAGCGATAGCCATCTCCAAATCTTCCTTGGAGTGAACCATTGTAGTAACCTCCTCAGCCAAACGCTTCTGGAGTACACGACGACCAGGATCCTGTTTGTGCTCCTCTACGAGAGCATCGATGGTCCCCTTGTCAAGGTCTGTGAAAATCTTGATGTACTTCTCGGCATCCTCATCGCTCACGTTGAGCCAGAACTGATAGAATGCGTATGGAGTAGTGCGGTTTCTGTCGAGCCAGATGTTGCCACTCTCTGTCTTACCAAACTTCTTGCCGTCAGCCTTGGTAATCAAAGGACAAGTCAGGCAGAAGCACTCTGCGTCATTGCCGAGGGTACGGTGAATCAGCTCTGTACCTGTGGTCATGTTACCCCACTGGTCGTTACCACCGAGCTGGAGACGAACACCATACTTCTGATACTGGTAAAGGAAGTCGTAACCCTGAAGCAACTGATAAGTAAACTCGGTGAAAGACAAACCATCACGAGCCTCACCATTCAAACGCTTCTGCACGCTGTCCTTTGCCATCATATAGTTGACGGTAATATGCTTACCCACCTCACGGGCGAAATCAAGGAAAGTGAAGTCCTTCATCCAGTCGTAGTTGTTGACAAGCTCAGCCTTGTTAGGCTCAGTGCCATCGAAGTCGAGGAACTTAGACACCTGCTTCTTGATAGCTTCCTGGTTATGATAGAGAGTCTCAGAGTCGAGAAGATTACGCTCCTGGCTCTTGCCAGAAGGGTCGCCAATCATACCCGTGGCACCACCAACGAGCAGATAAGGCTTATGACCACAACGCTGCAAGTGGCGCAACATCATGATACCACAAAGGTGACCGATGTGCAGAGAGTCTGCAGTAGGGTCAGTTCCGAGATAGGCAGACACCATGTGGGTGTTGAGGTATTCCTCAGTACCTGGCATCATCTGCGCCAGCATACCACGCCATTTCAATTCTTCAACAAAGTTTTTTGCCATCGAATGAGTTTCTTTTATATATTATAAGAATGTATATATATGGGACCCGAAACACTATCGGAACTTACGGCACGGGGTCGTAACCCGAACCGCCCCAAGGATTGCATCTCAAGATGCGCCATATAGCCAAAGCAAGTCCCTTGAAAGGACCATGCTTCAATATGGCTTGTCTCGCATATTCTGAGCAAGTGGGCCGAAAGCGACACGAGGCTGGTGTATAGGGAGTGATGAACTTCTGATAGAACAATATCGGAAGAACCAATGCCCATACGAGCATCTTCTCTATCCCGTGCACCAACATCAGCAAATACTTCTTCATAAGCCGTCAGCTGTTTGAGAAGGTTCTTGCCGCTGCTTCTCCTCCAAGTCGTACGCCAGTGAGTGGAGAAGTTTTTCCATCTTAGGCTCAATCTTGGAAGAAACCAGCAATTGGTCTGCTTGCCAAATGAAAGCGACAAGCAACTGCTTACCAGCCTGCTGCTCCATCAAGGGCTGGAGTTCCTGCTTGTGATGACGGAACATCTCGCGTATCTGGCGTTTCACACGATTGCGTTTTACCGCACGCTTGAAAAAACGTTTCGACACGCTCACGAGAACTTGCAGAGAAGCTTCGCTCTCATCTTTCTTGTCGACCAGAAGCCATACCATTCGTATAGGCCATGCCGTCGTTGCCTTGGCATCACCTCCAAAGAGCTTCTCTATAAGCGTCTGCTTGCAAAGATGCTCTTTTTTTCTGAATGTATTTTTTCCGTCTGTCGACATATCTATATACTTAACTTGTTTTACTTATTATGACGTTTCAGATAGTCGGCCAACGCACCTGTCATTGAAGGGAATTCCTTGCTAGGAGCCTCCAAGTCAAGTCGCAAGCCTTCATCCGCAACGGTCTTTGCCGTAGCTGGTCCAAAGGCACCAACAGCAATGTCGCCCTGCTTAAAGTCGGGGAAGTTCTTCTTCAAAGCCTTCACACCAGTAGGACTGAAGAACACCATCATGTCGTAATCGAAGTTCTTGATCTCTTCTTCGCTGAAGTCATTGCTTACGGTGCGATACATGACGCACTCTGTATGATGGAGTTTCTTCTCATCCAAGAGATTGGCAATGTCATCATTATGAACACAACTCAGTGGAACCAAATATTTTTCGTTCTTATGACGAGTCATCTGCGACATCAATCCGTCAATCTTTCCCGTATCTCCAAAGAACACCTTGCGCTTACGATACTGAACATACTTCTGGATGTAGAGCGCGATGGTCTCTATCACACAGAAATATTTCATATCCTCAGGAATCGTGATGCGCATCTCCTTAGCCAGCTTGAAGTAGTTGTCTACAGCATGGCGTGAGGTGAACACAACCGCAGTATAATCGAGCAGGTTGATTCTCTGCTGGCGGAACTCCTTGGCAGAAAGTCCTTCAACCTTGAAGAAAGGACGGAACACACACTCGACACCATATTCTTTCTGAATATCGTAATAAGGTGACTTATCACTTGCGGGCTTTGGCTGAGAAACTAAAATCTTTTTTATCATTTCTGTCTTAAAAGTTTATTTTCAAATAATGACTAATCAATACCAGTCCACCATACAAGGCAAACAACGGTACCACTTCGAGGGCACAAAAGTACAAAAATATCTGCAAAAACACGCCATTTCTTCTAAAAAAGATGAGGTAGCTCTTGAAAAAGGATAAGATTTTAACTAATCCTAGCACTACCAGCGTATAAATGACAGCTATCTGCAACGAAAAATCGAAATACGACAGCAGCATCACCATCGGGAACAACAGTACCCCCTGACAGGATATCAGGAACAAGTAGGCCTTGAGCCATTGTCCATTTTTTTTCTTGTCGAAGAATATCCATCCAGAGATGCTATAGAGGATTGCCTTCAAGAGGAAATAGCCTCCGATACACCCAGCGTAGATGCTGATGACCTGATATTGGTCGATGATGAACGTATCGCTAATCGATGCCTTCGAATAGATGAAATATCCGATGGCCAGCAAAAGACAGGTCTGCAAGACGAAGAAGAACTGGAAACGCACCTCTGTACTCGTCTCAGTGATTTCCGTCGTGCCCATTCGCGGAGTACGGAAGAATGTCCTTGCCTGGCGTATCACGAAATGCTTTGACTTGGCGAATGCCACACATGCCAGCAGGAAGCACAAAAGCAACAAAGACGTGACAAAGTTGTCGCCAGCCACCGTATAAGGTACTGGGTCGCCCGCCACGCCAAGTCTGCCTCCCTTCAGCTCTGGATGGAAGAGAGAATCCTTGGAGAAGAACGACTCACGATAATACTGTGGCAGGCTCACGTCACGAAAGCTCTTGCCCGGTGTCTGTCCAGGCAAATGCAACGTGTCGGGCATCGTGCTCCAGTGTATCTCGCTGGGCTTGATGTGTGCCCGAATCATCGAGTCTTGCTGGGCAGGAGTCGCATTCTTAGGCAGCCAACTCAACACCTGTTTAGGCGTAAGTTGGCTGGTATGCTGCTTGAGCGCCTGCTGCGAGCTTTTCGCCTCAAGCGCTTCCTCTGTCAATATAGAATCTGCTTGCTGCACCATTCCTTAAAGTCCGAAAGCCTTCTTTATTTCGTCTACCTTATCCAATTTTTCCCAAGTAAACAATTCCACCTTCATGGTCTTTGCCTCATGATAGCGACTGGTGAAGGTTTTCTCTACTATCTCGTTCTTGCGCCCCATGTGTCCATAAGCTGCGGTTTCAAAGAACATTGGCTGACGCAACTTCAACTGGCGCTCGATGGCCTTTGGACGAAGGTCGAACATCTCGGCGATTTTCTTGGCAATCTCACCATCTTTCATGTTCACATGGCTGCGACCATAGGTGTTCACATAGATGCTCACAGGCTCTGCCACACCAATGGCGTAGCTTATCTGAACCAAGATCTCATCGGAAACACCTGCTGCCACCATGTTCTTGGCAATATAACGAGCGGCATAAGCGGCAGAGCGGTCTACCTTGCTGGAATCCTTGCCAGAGAATGCGCCACCACCATGTGCACCCTTGCCACCATAGGTATCCACGATAATCTTGCGGCCCGTAAGACCCGTATCTCCATGAGGACCACCGATAACGAACTTACCAGTAGGGTTCACAAAGTACTTGATGTCATCGTTGAAGAGAGCCAAGACCTTGTCGCTCAACTGTGTCTTCACACGAGGAATCAGGATATTGATGACATCCTCACGAATCTTAGCCAGCATCGCCTCGTCGTCATCCTCACCGTTGGCTTTCTTGATGAAGTCGTCGTGCTGAGTGGAAACCACGATGGTATCGATGCGCTGTGGCACATTATCATCAGAATACTCGATGGTTACCTGGCTCTTGGAGTCTGGACGGAGATAAGTCATCACCTTGCCCTCCTTGCGGATGTCGGCAAGCACACGCATAATGAGCTGTGCCAAATCGAGAGATACTGGCATGTAATTGTCGGTCTCGTTGGTTGCATAACCAAACATCATACCTTGGTCGCCAGCACCTTGATTATCATCCTCCTCGCGGCTCACACCACGGTTGATGTCGTCGCTCTGCTCGTGGATAGCGGTGAGCACACCACAAGAGTCGCCGTCAAACTGATACTCACTCTTGGTATAGCCTATCTTCTTGATGGTGTTACGTGCGATGGTCTGCAAGTCAACATACACATTGGAACGCACCTCACCCATGATGACCACCTGACCCGTTGTACAGAAGGTCTCAATGGCGCAGTGAGCGTGTTCATCGTATGCCAAAAACTGATCGAGCAAGGCGTCTGATATCTGATCAGACACTTTATCTGGATGTCCTTCAGAAACTGATTCTGATGAAAACAAATATGCCATATTTCTTTCCTTATTTCTTTTAATTATTGATATTCATTATTTTGCGGCTGCAAAGTTACGCATATTTTTTCAGATTAAGTCATATTCTACTGAAAAATAACTATTTTTCTGTTTTCCACTTGATGTTTCTTGGGTGATGCTCCAAGATTGCCTCACGCAAGTCAGAGTTTTCAAGATGTGTATAAATCTCGGTGGTCCCGATGTCTTCATGTCCCAGCAAGGCTTGTATCACTCTGAGGTCGGCGCCGCCCTTCAACAAAGCCGTGGCAAAGCTATGTCGCAAGGTATGGGGCGAGATGGTCTTTTTGATGCCTGCGTCACGAGCCGTATTCTTGATCATGATGAGTATCATGGTGCGGGTAAGGTGGGCGCCGCGTCGATTCAAGAAAACATAGTCTTCTTCGCCGGGCTTTATCTTCATGAGGTTTCGATCGAAATACCATAAGTTGATTTCTCGCAAGGCCTTGTCTGAGATGGGCACCAACCGTTCCTTGTTGCCCTTGCCCAACACTCGGATGAATTTCTCTTGCTCAAATATATCGCTTTTCTTCAGGTTGACAAGCTCTGAGACACGAAGTCCACATGAAAACAGAGTCTCGATGATAGCCTTGTTGCGTTGACCTTCCCATTTAGACAAGTCTATGGCACCCTCCATCATATCCACCTCTTCCACCGTAAGATATTCGGGCAGATGCTGCCCTATCTGGGGGGAGACGAGAAGTTCCGTCGGGTCGTCCTTGATGTAGTCGTCGAGCACCAAGAAACGATAGAAAGAGCGCACGCCACTGAGTATGCGAGCCTGCGAACGGGCAGAGACACCTCGGTCGTGAAGGCTTGCGGAGAAATTCTCCAAGTTTTCCAATTTCATTTCCGTAAGAGTCAGATCGTTCTGCTCAGCGTATTCCAACAGGAATCGCAGGTCGTGACGATAAGCCTCAAGTGTATTCTGCGAGTAATTTCGCTCCAACTTGAGGTATCTCATATAGTTCTTTACAATTTCATTACTCATTTCTTGTCTGTTTCCTTATTTTGTTGTATCTTTGCACTGGGGATGGGAGCATACTATCGCTCCTCGCCTACAAAGATACGAAAAATAATTGATTCGCAAACAAAAATCATACGATTATGAAGATACAAATCATCAATGGTCCAAACTTGAACCTCCTGGGCGTAAGAGAGCCTGGTATTTATGGCAGCAATTCTTTCGAGAGCTATCTGCCTAAGTTGAAAGCCAAATACCCCGACATCGAGATAGAGTATTATCAGAGCAACATCGAGGGCGAGCTCATCGACAAGCTTCAGGAAGTAGGCTTCAGCTACGATGGCGTGGTGCTCAACGCCGGAGCCTACACCCACACCAGCATCGCCCTGCAAGACTGCATCCGCAGTTTGAAGTGCCCTGTGGTAGAGGTACATATCTCCAACGTACACAAGCGCGAGGAGTTCCGCCATCATTCATATCTCTCATGCGCTTGCCTGGGTGTCATCTGCGGGTTTGGCTTAGCCTCTTACGACTTGGCCATCGCTGGAATCCTCGCACAAAAGGAAAACTAAGGCTTATGACGGAGACAGAACTCATAGACCGTTACATCTGCAACCATATCGAGCCCGAGGGTGACTATCTCTATCGTCTCTATCGCGCCACCAACATTCACACTATCCATGGGCGAATGGCAAGCGGGCACATCCAGGGGCGTCTGCTCAAGATGCTCGTAGAGATGATTCGTCCCAAGAATGTTCTTGAGGTAGGCACCTTCAGCGGTTACAGTGCCATCTGCCTAGCCCAAGGCTTGGGGGAAGGAGGCAAGCTCTATACTTTCGAAATCAACGACGAGATGGAAGATTTCACTCGCCCTTGGATAGAGGGCTCGGAGGTAGCCGACAAGATAGACTTCCGCATAGGCGATGCCAACGTGGAAGCTCCCAAACTTGGCGTGATGTTTGACATGGCTTTCGTGGATGGCGACAAGCGCACCTACATCGAGACTTACGAAATGGTGCTCGGCATCTTGAATCCTGGTGGATACATCCTTGCCGACAACACGTTGTGGGATGGACACGTCATCGACCCAGCCTACGATCGCGACTCACAAACCAAAGGTATCCGTGCTTTCAACGACTTGATTGCCAATGATCCTCGTGTGGAGGTTGTCATCCTGCCACTGCGCGACGGTCTGACTTTGATACGTAAGAAATAGTTGATGCGTAAAAGAAATAGAGTTTATTATAAAAAGGAAAAGCCTCGTAC
>DJSH01000043.1:0-10854 GCA_002440225.1 Candidatus Segatella violae | reverse complement strand
GTACGAGGCTTTTCCTTTTTATCTAAACTTTTCAACTCAACAATCTCTTGCTCAAGGCTCTCACAGGATACCAAACGGCAAGCCATCCTACGGCTATCACCGTGAGGAAGATGATGGCAACATCGGTGTAATGCACGCTCACAGGATAAGCATCCACAATGAACGAGCCTTCCGAATCACCGAGCTTCACAAATCCATACTGCTGTTGGAGCAGACAGAGCAACAAACCCAATCCGATGCCTATCACGGCACCTATCACGGCTATCATTCTGCCTTCGAATAGAAACACGCGGGTTATCTGTTTGTCGTTGGCACCTAGATTGCGCAACGTCACCACATCGTTTTTCTTGTCGATGATAAGCATGGAGAGCGAACCGATAATGTTGAAGCAAGCCACCACCAAGATGAAGGTGAGGAAGATGTATGCCATCAGTTTCTCTATCGACATAATCTTGAAGGTATCTTCCTGCTGCTCAAATCGGTCGAGCACCCGATACTTATTGCCTGCAATCTTTTGCATCTCAGCCTTCACGGCATTCAGGTCGCTGCCATCCTTCAAGCGAATCTCCAGGTCGGAGAGCATGCCTTGTTGCCCAAACAGATTGCGGGCAAAGGCGATAGAGGTCACGATATAGTTCTTGTCATATTTCGACTGCTTGACAGCGAATAGCACGCCTGGAGAATTGAGCGAGTCGACGACGAAGCCATCACCAGGATTGGTCATATCGAGCTGGCCCTCTTTCTTTGGCGCATAAATTCTCAAGAAGCCATCCCACTGTGCTCCAATACCTAAGGTCTGTGCCAATCGGATGCCCACCGTACCATATTGCAGGTTGGCGGCATGGAGGGAGAAGGTGCCATCGCCATAGAGGATGTCGTTGATGTGGGAGAGCTCGGAGAAATTATCATCCACGCCCTTGATCATCACCATGGCTTGGCGATCTTGATATACAGCCAAGGCTTGGTCTTCCACGGTTTCTGTAGCCACGTCTACCTGGGGCAACTGCCGTATCTGGGTGAGTATCGGGTCGTCGGCTGGAGCCGTCTTTCCCTCTACCGGCACCACCTTGAGCTGTGGGTCGAAGCTTGTGAAAAGCGTAGCCACCAAGTCGTGGAATCCATTGAACACACTCAATACGATGACCAAAGCCATCGTGGCGACAGCCACACCTACCACCGAAATCGAGCTGATGATGTTGATGACGTGCGTGCTCTTCTTGGAGAAGAGATACCTGCGAGCGATAAAAAACGGAAAATTCATGACCTTGCTACTGTCCTTTCTCTTTATACCTTATTATAAATACACTATACGTGACGGCTCTTACTTTTTCAAGAGTTCGTCGATGTGCTCCAGATAGTCGAGACTATCGTCGAGGAAGAAGCGCAACTCTGGGATGATGCGCAACTGGTTTCTCACCTTCTTGCCCAAGTCATAGCGAATGGTCTTCTCGTTGGCGGTGATATTCTTCAAGATTTCCTCGCCCTTCTCTGAAGGGAACACACTCAGATAAGCTGTACAGATGCTGAGGTCAGGGCTGATTCTCACCTTGGTGACGCTTACCATCACTCCATGCATCATACGAGTCTGTGACTGGAAAATGAGGCTCAGCTCTTTTTGCAACAGTCTTGATATACGGTTTTGTCTTGTTTCTTGCATAATCTTAAAATTAGAATAAATCATTAGTGTCCCCCGAAGGACAACTAAACATTAAACATGAGTCATTAAACATTATTCCAAGTCCACATGCTTGGCATCCACCTGCTCATGCAGGAAAATCTGTGCCGATTCCTTGAACTTGTCCTCACTCTCTGTGGTGAGATATTGGCAGGAGCCTGTTTTGGTTATCATCTGTTCCATCTGCGGATGGCGCTTCAGATAGTCTTTCAGGCTATTGGCGACATACTGTCCCTGCGGAACCACTCTCACTCCATCGGGCAGATTCTTCACGATGCTGCTCATCAAGAGTGGATAATGGGTGCAACCCAAGATAATGGTGTCGATGTCGGCATCCTTGAGCATCAACTGGTCGATGCGTTTCTTCACAAAGTAGTCGGCTCCCGGACTGTCGGCCTCGTTGGCCTCCACGATGGCAGCCCAAAGCGGACAAGCCACACCGCTCACCTTTATCTCTGGCCATAGCTTGGCTATCTCCATATCATAACTACGGCTCTTGATGGTTCCCTCGGTGGCAAGCAGTCCCACATGGTTGCTCTTGGTGATGTTGCCTATCACCTCTGCTGTAGGACGGATGATACCTAGCACGCGACGGCTAGGGTCGAGCTCAGGAATGTCGCGCTGTTGGATGGAGCGCAACGCCTTTGCCGATGCCGTGTTACAACCCAAAATGACCAGATGGCAACCCATGGAGAAGAGCTTGAGCACTGCTTGGCGCGTAAACTTGTATACGACCTCGAAAGAGCGAGAGCCATATGGGGCACGTGCATTGTCGCCCAAATACATATAGTCGTATTGGGGCAGGGTCTGTCGCAAGCCATGCAAGATGGTCAGACCGCCATAACCAGAGTCGAACACGCCGATAGGGCCAGGATTGGATGGTAGTATCATTTCAGTTTCTCCTTCAGTACTGCTGTAATATCCTCACCCATCTCAGCATTGAGGTATGGTGCGGCGTTGTTGTCGGTATTGAGAATGAAGGCGAATCCTTTCTCCTTGCCTATCTTCTGCGCCTCCTCGTTGATCTTAGCCTTGAGCGGAGCATAAGCATCGTTCTCCGCCTGCTGCAAGAGTCGAGAAGCCTCAGCCTTGAAAGCTACGTTTTTCTCCATCAACTCACGTAGCTCAGCCTGTCGCTTCTCCAAGATAGACTTGGCGTAGGAGCGCTGCCCATCAAGAAATTCCTCATACTTGGTGTTGAACTCATCTTCCACACGCTTGGTTTCGGCATCATACTTGGCGCGGAGTTCGTCCATATTATGCTTGGCTATTGTGTAACCAGGCATGGTATGAAAGACTTGCTCGAAGCTGAAATAACCGAAGCGCAAGGCTGGCTGCACAGCATGTTGCTGAGCCAATGCGGGTGATGTCTGCTGGGCTGAAGCCGTCATGGTGACGAGAGCGAAAGCCAAAAATAAGAGATTCTTTTTCATGATGAATGATACCATTAATGATGATGAGTGATACCTTGTTTTATAAAGATGAGAAATAAGGGCAAGCACTTGTGCCTGCCCTCACTCTTTGTGTATATGCGATTTGTTTAGCTATTTACTTAATCTTAGCCTGTACTTCCTTGGTTACGTCAACCACGTTGGTACCTGTGTAGACAGCTGCACCATCCTCGAAGATGAAAGTGTAGTTGCCAGCCTTGCCCACAGCCTCGATAGCTGTACGCACCTTGGCTACGATAGGCTGCATCAACTCGCTGCTCTTCTTCTGCAACTCCTGCTGACCATCCTGGTAAGCCTGCTGAATCTTCTGCTGGAGAGTCTGCAACTCTGTTTCCTTCTGCTGCTTGGCAGTAGCGTTCATCGTGCTCTGGCCCTTCTGATACTCGTCTGCCTTGCGGTTGAACTCATCCTGCATGCCCTTGAGGTCGTTCTCCTTCTGCTTCTGGAGAGCTTCCATTTCGCCATTAGCCTTAGCTACGTCTGGCAAAGACTGCATGATCTGCTGAGTATTTACCTTGCCAAATTTCTGAGCCATCATTGTCATTGGTGCGCAAAGCATCAACATTAAAATAAGCTTTTTCATTGTTTTATTCTTTTTTGATTATTAATTTCGCGTGCAAATATACAATTATTATTTGGAATAACCTAATTTTTGGAGCACTTCGTTGCTAATATCTATCTTTGGCGAACCGAAGATGATGCCGGCGTTGCTGGCTCTATCTAGCACGAGCGAATAGCCACGCAAATCAGAAATCTCTTTCACGGCATTGTAAATTTCCTCCTGGATAGGTCCCATCAAAGCCTCACGCTGCTTGTAGAGCTCGCCCTCGGCGCCGAAGTATTTCTTCTTCAGGTCGCTGGCTTCCTTCTCCTTCATCATGATGGAGTCTTGCTTGGCTTTCTTCTGCTCCTGCGAGAGGAACACCGCCTCGTTCTGATAGTTCTTGTACATCGTGCTTGCCTCCATGTTGAGCGCCTCCACCTCGGCTTGCCACTTGCGGCTCACCTGGTTGAGTTGCTCGTTGGCACGCTCGTATGCAGGAATATTCTTCAGGATATACTCCATGTCTACCAATGCATATTTCTGTGCATGCGCTGAGATGGCTGCTACAGCCATCATCAGCATCAATACGATTTTCTTCATTTTATATGTCCTCCACAAATATTTTTTATTCTTCTATGTTAGAACTCCTGTCCCAAGATGAAGTGGAACTGGCTTCCACCCTTCTTGTATGAGCTTCCGTTCCATACGTTGTCGAAACCGTATGCCCAGTCGATACCCATCAAACCTACCATTGGCAGGAAGATGCGCACGCCGACACCGGCACTACGCTTCATGCTGAATGGGTTGAACTTCTTGGTGTCGTACCAAGCGTTACCTGCCTCTACAAAGGTCAAACCATAGATAGTGGTGTTGCCCAAGAGGAATGGATAGCGAAGCTCCAATGAGAAGCGGTCGTAAGCGTAAGCATAATAACCGGTTGTTGGGCTATATGATACCGAACCGTTCTCGTAACCACGGAGTCCGATGGTTTCCTCACCATAGTAAGATGAGTAGCCGCTCATACCGTCACCACCCACGTAGTAGGTCTCGAATGGACTCTTCTTGTATTTGTTGTAAGCGCCGAGCAAGCCGAGCTCCACGCGAGTCATCAGCACGAAACACTTCTGCGCTGAGTTGAGGGCGGTATAGGTCTTTGCCTTGAACTTCCACTTGTGGTATTCTATCCAGCGGTATTTCTCCTGCTGCTCCTGAGAGTAGGTTGGAGAGTTGGCGTTGGTTGCCAAGTTCTTGTAGTCCTTGTGGTCGAACGCACTCCATGGTGGAGTTAAGTTGACGCTTGCCTCGAACTCTGAACCACGACGTGGGAAGAGTTGGTTATCTGTAGATGTACGATTCAATGAGATGGTGATGTTCAAGTTGTTCGCATTACCATTCTGCATCAGCATGTAGCTCCAGTTCTTCATCATGTAGCGCTGGTAAGCCAACTGCACAGACAAGGTGAAGTAGTCATCTGGCCAACGGAGGCGCTTACCCCATCCGAGGCTCACACCCACCATCTGGATGTACTTGTCTGGATCGTAATAATTCTCATAGTTGTTATAGTATCCCGTACCGTAACCATACATGTAGCTGTAATAGTTGTTCATGTAGGCACTGTTGTAGTAGTTGCTCGATACGTCGGTACTCTTGCTATAGTAGGCGCCCACGCTGAACTGGATAGGGCGCTTGCCGCCAAACCAGTTGGTAGAGTAGCTCACGTTGTAGCTCTGATAGTAGGTACCGTTGGTCTGCGCACCGATGCTGAGCACCTCGCCGTCACCGATTGGCATGATGCCACGGTGTTCCTTGTTCTTGTTGAAAAGGTTTGCCATGGAGAAGTTGTTGAGCTTCAAGCCCACACGTCCGATGACACCAGTCTGTCCCCAACCGAGCGAGAACTCAATCTGGTCGTTACTCTTCTGCTCCAGGTTCCAGTTTACATCCACGGTTCCGTCCTCGTAGTTTGGCTTCACGTCTGGAGAAACCTTCTCCGCGTCGAAGTGTCCCATGGAAGCCAACTCACGTGCCGAACGCATCAAGGCATCCTTGGAGAAGAGGTCGCCAGGCTTGGTACGGAGCTCACGGCGCACTACGTTTTCGTAGAGACGGGTGTTACCGTTGATGCGCACATGGCTCAGGTAGGCCTGAGGTCCCTCCTGCACACGCATCTCCAAATCAATAGAGTCGCCGTCGATGTTGACCTCGGCTGGTTGTATGTTGGAGAATACATAACCGTGGTTATAATAGAGGTTGCCCACGGCATCGTCGTCCTCATTGAGTCGTTTCGACAAGAGTTTTTGGTTGTATACATTACCCTTCTTCATGCCGAGGATGGCATTGAGGTAGTCGGTAGAGTATACGGTGTTGCCCACCCAGTTGATATTGCGGATGTAGTATTTCTTTCCCTCGTCCACCTTCACGTAGATGTTCACGTGCTTGGCGTCGAAGTTGGTCACGCTGTCTTCCAGGATTTGGGCGTCACGAAAACCATACTCATAGTATTTGTCGATGAGCTTCTGCTTGTCTTCCTTCCAACGCTCAGGGGTAAACTTCTTCGCCTTGAAGAAGGTAGCAAACTTGCCTGCCTCATGGGTCTTGGCGAAAGCACCCTTCGAGAAGAATCCACCCTTGATCTTACGGTCGCTGAGTTCCTTGTTTCCGTCGATGGTAATCTGGTGAACCTTGATTTTCTCCTTCTTGTCCACCACGACATCGAGAATCACTTGTCCCTTGTTGGCTACGTCGTCGCGCTGGTTGATTTGGATGTCGGCGTTCTTGAAACCCTTGTCGTCGAAATATTTCTTGGCAAGGATCTTGGCACGGTCGAGCATGTTAGGTGTCACCTGTGTGCCTTTCACCATACCGAGTTTCTGCTCCATGTCCTCACGCTCGCTCTTCTTCAGTCCCACATAGTTGATGTTGGAGATGCGAGGGCGCACGGAGAGATAGATGTGCAGATAGAGCTTGTCACCCACGATGGAGTCGGCAGCAATGGCCACCTTCGAGAAGAGTCCATGCTTCCAATAGCGCTTCACGGCATTGGTGATTTCGTCGCCAGGCACGGTTACCTCCTCGCCTACAGAGAGTCCGGAGATGCCGGTGAGCACATAGTCCTCATATCCCTCGACGCCCGAAACGTTGATGCCACCTATCGTCAGTGTGCGAGGGGTGCCAGCATACGAGATGTCGGGGTTTATGATTTTATCTTGTGCTTGAATCTGCATACATGCCATTACGCCGAACAGCAGGATGAAAATCTTTTTTATTTTGTTCATTTATACCTTATTATATATATAGTATGTTTTTTCTGTCTTATTTCTCTTCCTCTTCCACCTGAGCCTCGGTCTTGCCGAAGCGGCGTTGGCGGTTCTGATAGCTTGCGATGGCCTTGTGCAGGTCTGCCTCGTCGAAGTCGGGCCAGTAGGTATCGCAGAAATACAACTCTGAGTAGGCTATCTGCCAGAGCAGGTAGTTGCTGATGCGCAGCTCGCCTCCGGTGCGTATCAAGAGGTCGGGATCGGGCATGAAGCTGGTGTCGAGATGTTTCTCGAAGTTTTGCTCGGTGAGCTGGCTCTCTATCTCCTCGTAGGTTGAGCCGCTCTTGAGGGCCTCCTTCACCGTTTCCTTCATGGCGTTGACGATTTCCCAGCGCGATGAGTAGCTCAGGGCCACCACCATGGTCATGGCGTCGTTCTTGGCGGTATGGTCCATGGTTTCCTGCAGCTTGTCTTGCACCTGCTGTGGCAAGCGCTTGATGTCGCCTATCACACGGAAGCGCACGTTGTTCTTCATGAAGATTTCGTCTTCCAGGGATGTGAGCACCAGTCCCATCAAGGCTGCGATTTCGTCGGCAGGGCGATTCCAGTTCTCGGTGGAGAAGGTGTAGAGAGTGAGGTATTTCACACCCAGGCGGGTACACTCCGAGGTGATGCGACGCACGGTTTCCACTCCGGCCTGATGGCCGTAGCTACGCTGTTTGCCACGCTCGGTAGCCCAGCGTCCATTGCCGTCCATGATGATGGCGATGTGCTCTGGAATACGATTCATATCTAAGTTGTCCATCATTCTTCTTTATTACAAGTTTTACATTTTGCCTGAAAGCTATAGGTCAGCGACACTTGCAGCATCGAGTAGCAGTCGGTGTTCTTGAAAAGCCCGCTGCTCTTGACCTGATAGGGGTCTTTCACGCCATCCAGTTCGTCGCTCAACGAGAAATGGACGGTCCAATCGAGCCCTAGATTCAGCCGTTCGTTCACTTTATATTTTACACCAAGCCCCAGCGGAACGTTGGCTGTAAAGACATTCTTGTTTCCTTTTGCATAGGTGGCTCCTAGTCCACCTGCGATGTAAGGCACCAGTCGGCGAGCTCCCCGATAATCTCTGCCCGTGCCGTATGGCCAGAAGTTGTATTCATACACCAGGCTCAAGTCTACCAGTGTGTTGTCAAACTGATAGGTTTGCTCGGCAAAGTCGGGATAGTAGGTGTCCACGTTTGCCGAAGAGCCTTTTATCTTGCCCACCGAGAGCGAGAGCCTCAAGTCTTTGTAGGGGTCGAAGTTGTATCGCCCCACAAGCGTCGCCATCGGTTGCATGTGCCCAAAGATGTTGCCGTTGAAATCGCCTTCGTAGGTAAGCATTCCGATGCCCGCTCCCACTTCCAAGCGATATTGCGGATCATCTTGCGCACGAGCCTTGGTGGCAGAGAGCGCCAAGAGGATGAGGGCGAAGGCTAATCCTTTTTCCAGCCATCGATGTTGTGTCGGCCTTTCCATACGTATCCGTTAGAAATCACCCAGTAGAAATGGTTCTCGTCACGGCAGAAGCCGAAGCGTGCGGAGGTAGAGAAGTTGGCAGGCATCTCCACGGTGTTGTCCACCTCCCATGTTAATCCTGCGGTCTTGCTCTTATACCATTTGCCGTTGCTGCCCAAAGCCACGAAGCCTGTGTCGGCGACGCAAGTGATTACCTCGTCCAGATAAGGCATCTTGCCTCGCTGGTTCTTGTCGAGCTCCATATAATTCCATTCTCCATTGTACGCATTGTAGTCTACGGTGCGGTTCCAGGTGGTGGCGATGGAGTCGCCCAAGGCCTTGTCGCGAGTACCCATCAACATCAGGTGCTCTGCGTTCTTGGTAGAGAGGATGCTGGATACATTCATCGAGATGTTATGAGAAGGCAAGAGAGAGGCATCGGCGTCGAGTGTCTCTTCTGTCCATGTCTGTCCTTTGTCCTTGGAAACCTGGATTCCGGTCGCATCATAAGCATAGAGATACTGCGAGCTGGCGCCGATGAGCTGCTTGAGCGAAGCGTTTTCTGCCACCTGGCTCCATTCGGCTCCGTCGGTAGAGCTATATATCTTGCCGTTGCTCAGCATATAGATTTTGCCATCGAGAGCCACGGCATTCTGGAAATCGTCATTATCAAAGCTTACGTTTGGCGTAACGGTCGCCCAGTTTGCTCCATCCGTGATGGCAGAGCGATACACCTTCATGCTCTCGGCTGTCTTGCCGAATACATATACGTAGCTGCCCACTGCAAGTGCCTTTTGGTCGGTGAGGGCTGCCAACTGTGCGTTTTGCTGAGCCAACGTACTCCAATGGAACTCGTAAGGCAACTGTTGGTGGATGTTCACCGTCACCTCGTATGTGGCATAAGCCGTAAGGTCGTTGCTATATACTCGCAAGAGGCGAGGCTTGGAGAAGTTGACGGAGTCGGAGCTGGAGTAATAACCCGTGATGGAGTCGGTCTTGTCGATGTCCATCCACACCATAGGGCTACTGTTCTTGGCTGTGATGGTTGCCAATACAGCGGTGTCCCTTACCCCACAAGGCAAGGAATCAGGGTTGTAGATCTTGCGCTGTGCCTGATCTATGTAAAATTTATAGTTTGAGCCCGTCACGTTGGCCTTGAGCAGGGTGTCTTTTCCTGCTGTGGTTTTGCTCCATCTGTCGAGCGAGCCGAGGGAGAAAGCCGTGATGGCTGTGTCGTGAGTATATTCTACAGTTTCATCGTCGCTGCTCAAGCATGAGGAGAGCGACAGGGTAGCTGAGATGAGTGCTATGAAAGCAAAAAACTTCCTTTTCATTCTTATCAATTTTATTTTTAGCTGCAAATTTACAGAGAATTCTTCAAAAACTCGCCCTTTTCTCCTTATTATTATGCAAATTATTCATTTTATGCTTGTTTTTTATATTTTTTAGTGATTAATTCGCCCGAAAACGAAAGAATCCCGCTCCTCTTGCGAGAAACGGGATTCTGTATTTAGTCTTAATTCGAAGTGTCGAATTAGAGCTGTGGACCAGCAGCAACGAGAGCCTTACCAGCCTCGTTGGTCTCGTACTTCTTGAAGTTCTTGATGAAGCGAGCAGCCAAATCCTTAGCCTTCTCCTCCCACTGTGAAGCCTCAGCGTATGTATCGCGAGGATCCAAGATCTTAGGATCAACACCTTCCAACTGTGTAGGAACTACGAAGTTGAAGAATGGGATGGTCTTTGTAGGAGCAGCGTCGATTGAGTGGTCGAGGATAGCGTCGATGATACCACGTGTATCGCGGATAGAGATACGCTTGCCTGTACCGTTCCAACCTGTGTTAACCAAGTATGCCTTAGCACCAGACTTCTGCATCTTCTTTACCAACTCCTCAGCGTACTTAGTTGGGTGCAACTCCAAGAATGCCTGACCGAAGCAAGCAGAGAATGTTGGAGTAGGCTCGGTGATACCGCGCTCTGTACCAGCCAACTTAGCTGTGAAGCCAGAGAGGAAATAGTACTTAGTCTGCTCAGCGTTCAAGATAGATACTGGTGGCAATACACCGAATGCATCTGCTGAGAGGAAGATAACCTGCTTAGCAGCTGGACCCTGAGAGAATGGACGCTGGATGTTCTTGATGTGGTAGATAGGGTAAGATACACGAGTGTTCTCTGTAACTGACTTGTCTGCGAAGTCGATCTTACCGTTCTTGTCTACTGTTACGTTCTCCAAGAGAGCGTCACGTGTGATAGCGCCGTAGATGTCTGGCTCAGACTCCTTGTCGAGGTTGATAACCTTAGCGTAGCAACCACCTTCGAAGTTGAACACACCCTCGTCGTCCCATCCGTGCTCATCGTCACCGATCAACTTACGCTTAGGGTCTGTAGACAATGTAGTCTTACCTGTACCAGAAAGACCGAAGAAGATAGCGGTGT
>DJSH01000023.1:27783-28310 GCA_002440225.1 Candidatus Segatella violae | reverse complement strand
ATCATCGGCAAGAAGAAAACGAATGCGTGGTTGAGGAAGCAAAAATTTATAGACCGCCTCCACTTGGTGGGGCAATGGATCAACCACACTACAGTTGATGGCAAAGAGTGGGTCAAACTGATAGGCAGAATTGATACGTTCCGCCTCAGCAAAGAGAATAAACTTTTCGGGATTGCCAGAGAAATTAAACTCGCCATCAGAAGTCAATACTTGCAAAGCATCCATCTGCGAGGCATCCAATATCTTGGAGCCTTGCTTATGGGAGTTAACACCTGTAAAACTCAAAGAATACTTCGAGCCCAGCTTCTTGATTTTGTCGATAACGACGGATTCGGAAGCAGAAAGGTTCTTGATGATATTGCCGACTTCTATCATAGTTATTGCTTGTTAGCCATTATTACATTTCGGAGAGAGGATACTGCTCCCTCTCCTTTTTCGGGTATCGCTAACTCCCTAACGCTAACACCTGATTATCAACAAAGAACCTATCCAACAAGAAAACGGCGCAGGAGTTCTATCACTTGCTT
>DJSH01000023.1:11054-27596 GCA_002440225.1 Candidatus Segatella violae | reverse complement strand
TCAGAAGAAAACGCAGTAAACGTCTTTCTCATAAAATAGCGCCAAGCCCTGGACTTACCGGAAGGCATCACCTATGCCCACCATCCAAAGGATGACACTGCAAAGATACAAATAATCCATGAAATCACAAACTTTTCTGGAAAATATATCACGGAATTAAAGAAAAATACGTATCTTTGCGACGCAAAACAGAAATTTGTAGATTATGAACACAATGACTCTCAACGTAGATGTTCCTGCGGGACTTAACATCGACATGAACAAACTTACATCTGTAGCTACCAAATTTGTTCAACAATACATATACATGCTACAGAGTACCAGCAAAACAAAGACTGAAAAGAAAAAATCTACTTCAGCCTTTCGTAATATGCGTGGTAGTTTGTCCAGCAACTTGTCTTATAAAGACATGATAGAAGAAGCTCTTTTAGAAAAGTATGAGGTATGAAACTATTCTTTGACACATGTACTGTTATAGACTATCTCTGCAACAAACAAAACGCCAACTGCGTAGAGGACATACTAAGAAAAGTAGAGGAAAAAGAATGGGAATGCTATATTTCCGTTGGCTCTTTCTATACCTTAACTTATCTTATAGAGTTGCACTTAAAACGCAATGGTCACACAGAGAAAGAAGAACGCATCTCTAAACTTAGAGAAATGCTGACCAACATATTATCTACGTTTTCTGTAGCAGACATATTTAAGGAAGACTTGCTTTCATCTGTCAATAATACTGATTTTACTGATTTAGAAGACAGTTATCAGTATAAAGCTGCCCAAAACGCCAAATGCGACTATCTTATCACGATCAACATCCATGATTTCAAGGATGCTAACATGAAAGATTTAAGAGTTATTACTCCCCAAGACTTTCTTTCTGAAATAAAATAAACCAGAAATGTTTCTATGAAAAGAGAACACAAAAAGCCTTTCAGCAAGAAAAACTCGCTGAAAGGCTTTTTTATATTATATGTGCCTAATAAAAGCAAACTTTAGTTGCTATAAGCACTCTCACCATGCTCGTAGATATCGAGACCTTCCTCCTCTACTCGCTTATCCACTCGGATACCGACCATCTTATCCACTACCTTAAACAAGATGAAGGTGACGATGGCACTGAAGATGATGCTCACCACGGTGGCTACTATCTGAATCCACAACTGATGCCAGTCGCCATACAAGGCTCCCTCTACACCATCTGCACCTGTAACATACTTGGTGGCAAAGACACCTGTGAGGATAGAACCTAAGATACCTCCCATACCATGCACGCCGAAGGCATCGAGAGCATCATCGTAACGGAACTTCGACTTCACTACCGCTACCATGAAGAAGCAGACGCAGGTACTGATGATTCCGATGCAGAAGGCTCCGAAGATGTCGGTACTACCTGCCGCAGGAGTGATGGCAACCAGTCCGGCAACAGCACCTGTACAAGCACCTACGGTAGTTGGCTTCTTATTGACCACCCAGTCGATAATCATCCAGGTGGTAGCCGCAGCTGCCGTTGCCACATGGGTTACGAGGAAGGCATTGGCAGCCAAACCATCGGCAGCCAAACCGCTACCGGCATTGAAGCCGAACCAGCCCAACCAAAGGAACGACATACCCATGAACACGAAGGTGATGTTATGAGGAGTGATAGGATGACCCGCACGATAATCGTCACGCTTGCCTACCATCAGCGCCATCACCAAGGCAGCGACACCGGCATTGATATGCACCACGGTACCACCGGCAAAGTCGATGGCTCCCATCTCCTGAAGGAATCCACCACCCCATACCCAGTGAGCCATTGGCAGATAGGCGATAATCACCCAAAGCACCGTGAAGAGTACATAGCCACTAAACTTGACACGCTCGGCGAAAGCACCGAGAATCAAGGCTGGAGTGATGAGGGCGAACATGCACTGGAACATCACGAAGGTAAGTTCTGGAATGCCCGTCGGCATCACCGCATTCAGTCCGATGCCATGCAGAAAGCACTTGTCGAAACCGCCCATAATGCAAGCCAACGGATTGCCCTCGTCGGCAAACTGAGTGGAGAAAGCCCAAGAGTAGCCGAATGCCACCCAAATGATGCTGACCACAGCCACGATGAACATCGTCTGCATCAAGATGCTCAATATGTTTTTCTGGCGAACCAAACCGCCATAGAATAATGCGATACCTGGGATTGACATCAAGAGTACCAAGATGGTAGCCATGATCATCCACGCTGTGTTACCTGTGTCGAGTGTTGTCAATAATAAACTGCTCATCATTTTTATCAAGAATTTAAGAATTATAGAATTTTCATTGCATCCAAGCAACGCTATTCCTTTGAAATTCAGAATTTAAACTATCAATCTCTACTTTTCTTGTTCTGCATTATAGAGTGCGATGTCGCCTCGCTCACCCGTTCGGATGCGAATGGTGTCGAGCACTGGGATGACGAAGATTCTTCCATCTCCTATCTCTCCCGTCTGGGCAGCGCCCTGGATGGCGGCGATGGTAGGCTCCACATTCTTGTCACGAACCACGATGTTGAGCAAAACACGCTCGATGCTGCTGGTATCGTACATCACACCACGGTAGATGCGAGCCTGACGCATCTTTCCCTCTCCTCTTACATTATAATAAGAGAACCACTCGATGTCGGCTGCCAAAAGCGCCTTCTTGACTTCCTCAAACTTTGACTTGCGGATAATTGCCTCAATCTTCTTCATAATCTTTAATAATTAATAATGTGTTAATACTTTTATTGATTGTTGACGGCCGAAAACTAACATTCAGCCTCTTTTCTGCTTTCAAAAACAAACTTTCATTGGTTGTCGCTCAAAACTAGCATACATTTTACATTATGTTTGTTTTCGGCTGCAAAATTAATACATTTTGTCAGTATTTTCAAGCATTTACAAACATTTAGTTTCTTCTTTTTCGCTGATATTTTAAATTTATCGTGCCATATCCATTTCTCCTTACAATCTGTAAGCTACAGTGTATTTTCGCATTACAAACTGAAAGATAGCGAAAAATATTCATTATTTATTGCATTATTTTTCTTGGATATTTCAACAAATAGTCGTACCTTTGCAACCGAAATCAAACAAATAGTCATCGAAACAACCGAATGACTAGCAAAAAGTCAAAACATCGAAAGGTGTAAGACGAGAGAGAATGAAGAGTAATATCAAACTTAAAAATAACAACGCAATATGAAAGAAACAGTTCATTTCACCAAGATGCACGGGGCTGGCAACGACTACATCTATGTAGATACCCAGACATACGACATCCCCGACCCAGAGAAGGCAGCCATAGCATGGAGTGCTTATCACACAGGCATCGGCAGCGACGGACTGGTTCTCATCGGAAAGCCACAGGATGGCAGAAGAGCAGACTACTCGATGCGCATCTTCAACGCCGATGGCTCAGAAGCGATGATGTGCGGCAACGCAAGCCGATGCATCGGTAAATATTTATATGAAAAGGGATTGACCCGAAAGGATACCATCCGACTGGAGACTTTATCGGGCATCAAAATATTGAAATTGCATATTCAGGACGACAAAAAGAAAGTGGAATCGGTAACGGTCGATATGCTCAAGCCTCGACTCGAAAACAAGGAGCAATTCATTGCTCCAACCACCGATTCAAATTCCCATCCTGAATCAGAAGAAACGCCACTGGCTGCGACACTGGAAGCCGACGGCAGAAAGTTTGAAGGCACTTACGTGTGCATGGGCAACCCCCATTTCGTGACCTTTGTGGATGACATCGACACCATCGACATCGCCCACTACGGCAAGATTCTGGAGCACGACAAGGCGTTTCCTCAGCGTTGCAACATCGAGTTCGCACAAGTTACAGACATTGACATAATTAGAACACGAGTTTGGGAAAGGGGAAGCGGTATTACAATGGCTTGCGGAACAGGAGCCTGTGCCACAGCCGTAGCCGCCGCCCTGACCAAGCGAGCTTCTCGCAAGAGCAGCATCGTGATGGACGGTGGAACGCTCCACATCGAATACCGAGAGGATGACGGACATGTCTATATGACGGGGCCTGCGGCATTCGCATTCGAAGGAGAAATCGAATTACCAGAATAAGAGCAAACTTAAATATACATAATAAAAGGAGAACAATAATATGGCATTAGTTAATGAACATTTCCTGAAGTTGGCTAACAATTACCTGTTTGCCGACATCGCAAAGAAGGTGAACGCCTACAAGATTGCCCACCCTAAGCAGCGAGTTATCAGCTTGGGTATCGGCGACGTTACACAACCTCTCTGCCCTGCCGTCATCAAGGCAATGCACAAGGCAGTGGACGAGATGGCAGTACAAGCCACTTTCCGTGGCTACGGTCCTGAGCGAGGCTACGACTTCCTCCGTGAGGCCATCATCAAGAACGACTTCCTGCCTCGTGGCATCCACCTCGACCCTAACGAGGTATTCGTGAACGACGGAGCGAAGAGCGACACCGGAAATATCCAGGAGATTTTGAGATGGGACAACAACATCGGTGTCACCGACCCGATTTATCCAGTATATATCGACTCTAACGTGATGATAGGCAGAGCGGGAGTTTTCGAGAATGGCAAGTGGAGCAACGTGACTTACATGCCATGCGATGAGGGCAACAGCTTCACTCCTCAGATTCCAGACCATCGTGTGGATATGATTTACCTCTGCTACCCTAACAACCCAACGGGTACGGTCATCACCAAGGAGGAGCTTCGCAAGTGGGTGAACTACGCTATCAAGAACGAGAGCATCATCCTCTACGACGCTGCCTACGAGGCATACATCCAGGATCCAGAGATTCCACATTCCATCTACGAGATTCGTGGAGCGAGAAAGGTGGCAATCGAGTTCCACAGCTATTCCAAGACCGCAGGCTTCACCGGTGTACGATGCGGATATACCATCGTGCCAAAGGATTTGAAGGCAAAGACTTTAAGCGGCGAGGAAGTGGCACTGAACCCTATCTGGGATCGCCGCCAGTGTACCAAGTTCAATGGCACCAGCTACATCAGCCAGCGTGCCGCCGAGGCTATCTACACGCCAGAGGGCAAGGAGCAGGTGAAGGCTACCATCAACTATTATATGGAGAACGCCCGCATCATGAGAGAGCAGTTGCAAAAGCTCGGTCTCAGCGTATATGGTGGTGAGAATGCCCCATACTTGTGGGTAAAGACTCCAAACAACACGCCAAGTTGGAAGTTCTTCGAGGAGATGCTCTACGGAGCCAGCGTAGTCTGCACCCCAGGTGTTGGTTTCGGTCCATCGGGCGAAGGTTACATCCGACTCACCGCCTTCGGCGAAAGAGAAGACTGCATCGAAGCCATGGACAGAATCGCCAAATGGCTCGGCAAGTAAGTCTCTCGCAGATTTCGCAGAGAACGCAGTTTTTTGCTACAAAAAATTAATTAGGAATATTCAAAACATTTTAAAATATTAAGGTATGAGCAACTTAAGATTTGAAGCTGTTTCAGAGGCTTCCAAGAGAAAGCCTGTTGAAGTGACCGCTCCAAGCGAGCGACCAAGCGAATTCTTTGGTAAAAAGGTATTCAACCGCCAGAAGATGTACAAGTATCTTCCAGCAGACGTTTACGAGAAACTCGTTGACGTAATCGACAATGGCGCACGTCTCGACCGCAACATCGCCGACGCTGTAGCCAAGGGCATCAAGCAGTGGGCTGATGAGAATGGCGTAACCCACTACACACACTGGTTCCAGCCATTGACAGAAGGTACTGCCGAGAAGCACGATGCCTTCATCGAGCACGACGGCAAGGGCGGTATGATTGAGGAATTTTCAGGTAAGTTACTCGTACAGCAGGAGCCTGATGCCTCTTCATTCCCATCAGGTGGTATCCGCTCTACTTTCGAGGCACGTGGTTACTCAGCTTGGGATCCAACATCTCCTGTATTCATCATCGACGATACACTCTGTATTCCTACAGTGTTCATCTCATATACCGGTGAGGCACTCGACTACAAGGCACCATTGCTCCGTGCATTGCATGCCGTTAACGTAGCAGCCACCGATGTTTGCCACTACTTCAACCCAGACGTGAAGAAGGTTGTTTCCAACCTCGGTTGGGAGCAGGAGTACTTCTTGGTAGATGAAAGTCTCTACGCTGCACGTCCTGACTTGATGTTGACAGGTCGCACCTTGATGGGTCATGACTCAGCCAAGAACCAGCAGATGGACGACCACTACTTCGGTGCCATCCCTGAGCGTGTACAGGCATTCATGAAGGACTTGGAGATTCAGGCTCTTGAGCTTGGCATTCCTTGCAAGACTCGCCACAACGAGGTTGCACCTAACCAGTTTGAGTTGGCACCTATCTTCGAGGAGACCAACCTTGCCGTTGACCACAACATGCTCCTCATGAGCTTGATGAAGAAGGTGGCTCGCCATCACGGATTCCGCGTACTTCTCCACGAGAAGCCATTCGCAGGCATCAACGGTTCTGGTAAGCACAACAACTGGAGTCTTTCTACAGATACAGGCATCCTGCTTCATGGTCCAGGCAAGACCCCAGAGGACAACCTCCGTTTCGTAGTCTTCATCACCGAGACTTTGATGGCAGTATATAAGCACAATGGTTTGCTTAAGGCATCCATCATGAGCGCAACCAATGCTCATCGTCTTGGCGCCAACGAGGCACCTCCAGCAATCATCTCTTCATTCCTCGGCAAGCAGCTCACCGACCTCCTCGACCACATCGAGAAAGCCGACAAGAAAGACTTGTTTACTGTAGCTGGCAAGCAGGGCATGAAGCTGGACATCCCTGAGATTCCAGAGTTGATGATCGATAACACCGACCGTAACCGTACATCACCATTCGCCTTCACAGGTAACCGCTTCGAGTTCCGTGCCGTAGGTTCTGAGGCTAACTGCGCATCAGCCATGATCGTGCTGAACACCGCCGTAGCCGAGGCTTTGACCAACTTCAAGAAGCGTGTTGACGAGCTCATCGCCAAGGGTGAAGAGAAGACATCGGCAATCATCGACATCGTTCGCCAGGACATCGTGGCTTGTAAGCCAATCCGTTTCGACGGCAATGGTTACTCAGATGAGTGGGTAGAGGAAGCAGCTAAGCGTGGATTGGACTGCGAGAAGAGTTGTCCAAAGATCTTCGAGCGTTACTTGGATCCAGCATCTATCGAGATGTTTGAGAGCATGGGCGTGATGAAGAAAAACGAGTTGGAAGCTCGTAACGAGGTGAAATGGGATACCTACACCAAGAAGATTCAGATTGAGGCACGTGTGATGGGCGACCTCTCCATGAACCATATCATCCCTGTGGCTACCCACTATCAGAGCCAGTTGGCTAAGAACGTGGAGAACATGATCGACATCTTCGGCGACGAGGAAGGCAAGGCATTGACTGCTCGTAACATCAAGATCATCAAGGACATCGCTGACAGAACCCAGAAGATCGAGACAGGTGTCGAGGAGTTAGTAAATGCCCGCAAGGTAGCCAACAAGATTGAGAGCGAGCACGACAAGGCCATCGCTTACCACGACACAGTGGCTCCAAAGATGGAGGAAATCCGTTATCAGATTGATAAGTTGGAGTTGACCGTAGCCGATGAGCTTTGGACATTGCCTAAGTATCGTGAACTCTTGTTCATCAGATAAGTCCCATATCATCTGAGAGGTGTAAGATTAGATAAACATAAAAGCTCTATAAGAGCTACTCTTCATCAGATATAAAATTGAACGATCAATCTATTTCTTTTATTGGTTGTTTAAGTTTGCGCGGAGTGTGGTTGTGAAATCACGCTCCGCTTTTTTGTATTATGCCCCATGGAAGAGGTATTCTTCCTGAATCTTCTTGGCAAGTTCCGTGAAGAGCTTGTTGATCAACTCGTCCGCCACTTCGATGGCGTGCATCAATAGTTTGTCGGAGAAGTCCTGCAAGAGGTCGGATGCCTTCATCGGGAAGTCCTGGTAGAGTTTCAAGTATTCTGCCTCCATCTCCTTCTGGCGCTGGTCGTTCTCAGCCTCCAACTTGGCGTAAGTTTCCTTGATGATAGGAGCAAAGTCGTTGTAATGAGTCATGCCGAGTGTCATGACCTTGCGGAAACGCCAGTAGGCTGTGTCATCGTGACATTCGCCGTTGCCGATGCGGGTGTAAAGTTCAGGGAACTGCTTTACGCCTTGATAGAATGGGAGGAAGATACTGAGGTCGCCCATGCCAAGAGCCACGTAGGTGATGCAGCCGATGGCTTGAGGTAACTCCTTGCGCACTTGAATGATGTGCGTCTGTGTGGTACGGTAGATGCTGACCGGACGATAAGGCTCCTTGCCATTCTCATGCAGATAAGGGTCGTGGTCGGTAAGGTCGTAGTGGTAACGGAATGCCGTGCGAAGGTCGGCGAGCGCAATCTTGTGCGCTGCCTGGGCGAAGACAGGGAAGGTGTTCTTGGTGACATCATTTGGGATGGCTGGAGAGAACATCTGCTGTAAGCCCCATACTCGTGGATAGTTGTAGGTGGTGTCGAGCTTCTCGTCACGAGAGTAAGCCTCGTGGAAGTCAAACTTCGCCTTTCCGTCCTTTCCTTTCTCTGCCTCAGAATCATCAGGATTGTAAAGTCCATGCTCGGTGGCAAACTCTATCAAGTCTTTTGAAGCCAAGAAGTTCTCCTTGTCATTCGGGTCGTAGTCACGGAAACGGCTCTGGTTGCCGGTCACAAAGTACTGGTCCTTAGGCATTCTGCAAGCCAACCAACGGTGACCGCAGGCATTCTCCAGATACCAAGTCTCCTTGTCATCGATGAAACCGATGCCGAAGCCCTCGGCAGAACCGTATTGCTCGATGAGCATACCCAGTCGCTCCACACCCTCACGAGCAGTATGGATGTATGGCAACACGATGTTATAGGTGCAGTTCTCGGCGAGACCATTCTCCACGTATGGGTCGAAGCTCAAAGCCTTATCCGAAGAGAAAATAGTCTCCGTGCTACTCATGCCCACACCAGCCGTATTGAAACCTGCGCTTCCCCACTCTCCCGGGTAGCGATAATCAGGAAGGGCGGTATAACCCAAAGCCTCATCGGGCAGAGGACAACGGAACTTGCTGTCCTTGGCTATGAATTCCTTGGGACCGTGCTTGGTATCCTCATGCACCTCCACATTAGTGGTGAGCATGGCATCGAAGTCACTGGAGCGACACAAGTATCTTGCACCATCCACACTCTGTTCCTCGCCTACGATAATCGTAGTGCATTCTGATGGCAGTTGGCTCTTCAGAGGAGCAACTGTCTGGTTGTTTTCCTTTTCCATCATTATACCTTAATTATATATAGAAATATTTTTGATTTATGCAAAGATAATGCAAATGAGCGCAATGAAAGCTTGCTTTCAAATTGCCGAGTGCAGTTTATCTTATGCAAAGATACAGAATAATCCTTATTATATGACAGGTTATGACGAAATCTTAGGAATAATTATATCTGTCCTTGCAAAGAGAAAGGGTATCACGCTCTCATCGCCTGTGCCACCGACGAGAATGTGGAGAGCAAGGTTTTCCATGAGCATCTCGGCTTCAAGCAAGTATCACATTATGAAGAAGTGGGCTGGAAGTTTGATAGATGGCTGGGCATTAACTGCTTTGAGTTGATATTATAGACAGCCAAGAAAGCCTATCGGCTTCATACCGATAGGCTTTCATATAGAATATTTACAGCTCCAATCCCAACCAATCATCAAACTCTTTATTCTGAAAAGTATGGATGCCCAACTTCTCTGCAGCCTCGCAATTCTCCTTCAAGTCGTCGATGAAGAGAGTTTCACCGGGGATGATGGTGGCAGAATCTATCACAGCTTGATAGATTTTGGCATCAGGCTTAGAGAGATGGAGGTGCTGCGAAAGAAAGACTCTCTCGAAATAATGCTCCACACCATATTCTCGCTTTCTGCCATTCAAGCCTGTTGTAACCAAAGGGAAAAGATGCTCCACGCAATAATCCCAATGGATGTCGATGGTATTGCTCAACAAAAACAAGCGATAACCCTTGTCACGAAGTGCCAACAGCCTCAACTTCTTCTCATCAGGTATCTCCACCAACATCTTGTTGGCTGCATCCTTTATCTGCTCATTACTTGCCGTGCTTCCTGTCAACTGGCGAGCCTCATCGCAAAATGCCTCGGTGGTAATCATGCCCACACCCAGTTTACCCATCAGCAGTTTACCTTCGGGACAGCTCTCCATATTCACAAGTCGCCCCATACCTATAGCCCTAAAGGCATTTATGCAAGCCTGGGAATCCAGGCGAACTAACACATTTCCTAAATCAAATATTATATTTTTGTACTTCATATCAATCCTTCAACGAATACGTGACCGTGGTCACTACCCTTACCTTCTTGATATAAGGTGTATTGGAATCCCTGTCCTCTATCCACGATGGCGATGCCCTTCTCCAACAACTCTCCCTGACGGGCGATGATGCCAAAGGCTAAAAACAATGCTTGTTTGATACCTGTATTCACGTTCATAATGAGTCCTCCATCAATTTTAAGTGATTACTGAAATCATTTCTATGTTTACTGGCGGCAAAGATAAACAAAAAAACGATATATGCTCCGAAAAGCTTAGAATATTATTTATTTTTAGTGGTTTTTGTAAGCAATTATTGATTTATCCGTCTCTGTTCACAAAAAATCTCCTTTATTCTTGCATAAATCGCAAAAAAGCCTTACCTTTGCCAAGTTTAAAACAAAATTCGAAAACTTCAAAACATTCAACATGAAATTAAAACTATCCAAGCTCTCGTTTACGGGACAAATCTTTCTGGCGCTCATCCTCTCCATCATCGTGGGTTGCCTGATGCAAGGCATCCCTGAGATTGCCAACGATTACATCAAGCCGTTCGGTACCATCTTCCTGAACTTGCTTAAGTTTATCGTGGTTCCATTGGTGATGCTCTCCATCATCGCCGGCATCATCTCGATGGAAGACATCTCGAAGGTGGGCAAGCTAGGCATTCGTGCCCTCATCTACTTCACCCTCACCACCATCGCAGCCGTTACGGTAAGTCTCATTGTATCTACTCTGCTGAGAGGATACTTCCCGCTCATCAAATTGCCTGCACCAGAGAAGGCGATAGAGGTACACGACATCACGTTTATGGACCAAATAGTAAACATGTTCCCAAGCAATGCCGTATTGCCATTCAGTGAGGCGAACATGATGCAGGTCATCGTGATTACGCTCTTCTTCGGATTCGCCATCGTCCATGTGGGCGAGAAGGCGAAGCCAGCCAAGGAAATCTTGCTGAGTTTCAATGAGATCGTGCAGAAGATATTGAGCTACATCCTGAGTTTGGCTCCGATAGGTGTGTTCTGTATGCTCACCCCTGTGGTGGCAGCCAATGGTCCGCAGGTGGTAGGTTCTTACGCCAGCCTCATCGGTGCCGACTACTTCTGCTTCTTGATTCATGCACTCATCATCTACACCCCATGCGTCTATTTCTTGGGCGGCATCAGCCCTCTCACCTTCTTCGAGAAGATGACACCAGCCATGATGTTCGCATTCTCCAGTGCTTCGAGCGTAGCCACCATTCCTTATAATGTGGAATCGACCAAGCAAATGGGGGTGAGAGAGGAAATCAGCAATTTCATCCTGCCTTTGGGAGCCACCATCAACATGGATGGAACAGCCATCTATCTGGGTGTAACGAGCGTGTTCATCGCCACTTGCTGCGGCATGGACTTGACGATGCAGCAGTATATCGCCATCGCCCTCTCCTCTACCATCGCCTCCATCGGCGTACCGGGAGTTCCGGGTGGAGCCTTGGCATTGATGGCAATGGTGTTTGCCTCAGCCGGCATTCCTATCGAGGGCGTAGCCGTGGCAGCAGGTGTGGATAGACTCGTGGATATGGGTCGCACCACCATGTCGATTACAGGTGATGCCTCTTGCGCCGTCGTGATGCAACGATTCAGCAAGGGCATCTTCAAGGATTAAGGAAAAATACAATAGCATCATACAACTATTTTTTGCCTTTTTAGACGTTCTTTTCAAACAAAAAGTGTAACTTTGCATAATAAATAATTGCAGATATCAAGAAAGGAACCACAATATGAAGAAAATTCTATGTATCATCTGCCTACTCATTGCCACTAACAGTACAATGAAGGCTACTTCGTTTGATTTCCAGAACACCAAGTTCTCGGATGTCAAACGCATCGAACTCCTCCTGCACGAACTCACGCTAGAGGAGAAAATCAACCTGCTCTCTACCAACCTGGGGGTACCAAGACTAGGCATTCCAAGATGCGGAAGTCAGGAAGGACTGCACGGACTGGCACTGGGGGGACCTGCCGCCATGAACGGAAAGAAGAAGGTGGACGGCAAAGAGGTGAGCGACGACCGATTCACCACCATCTTTCCACAGGCTTACGGACTTGGCGAGACATGGGATAGGACTTCCATCCGCAAGGTGGGCAACCAGATGGCAGAAGAAGCCAGATACTATTTCAATACCCAGAAGAGCAAGCGACAGGGACTGGTCATCTACGCCCCCAACGCCGACCTTGCCCGAGATCCTCGCTGGGGAAGGACAGAGGAAAGTTATGGCGAAGATCCATATCTCACTGGAGAACTGACCGTAGCCATGGTAAAAGGCATACAGGGCGACAACCCTAGATACAGGAAAGCGGCATCACTCATGAAACATTTCCTCGCCAACAGCAACGAAGACGGACGCGACTCCTCTTCCAGCAATTTCGACAACCGACTCTTCAGGGAATATTATTCCTATCCTTTCTACAAAGGAATCACCGAGGGAGGCAGCCGTGCCTTCATGGCTTCCTACAACGCATGGAACGGCATCACGATGTGCGTGAATCCTTGCCTGAAAGCAATTGCTCGCCAACAATGGGGCAACAATGGCATCATCTGCACGGATGGTGGTGCGCTGAAACTATTGGTGGCCGCCCATCATGCCTATCCCAACTTGAAGGAAGGAGCGGCAGCCGTTGTAAAAGCTTCGGTTGGTCAGTTTCTCGACCAATACAAACCCTACATAGAGGAGGCCTTGAAAGAAGGACTCCTCACTGAGAAAGACATCGATGAAGCCATCAAGGGAAACCTATTCGTAGCCCTCAAACTAGGACTTTTGGATGGCAAGGATTCCAAGAACCCATACAATAGTATAGGTCAAGACTCTACGTTAACGCCCCCTTTCGATACACCGGAAACAAGACAACTAGTGAGGGAAATCACCACCAAGTCGATAGTGCTGCTCAAGAACAACGGGCTACTGCCACTCGACCTGAACAAAATTAAGAAGATAGCCCTCATCGGACCTTATGCCGACCAGATCGTATACGACTGGTACAGCGGAACAGCCCCTCACGCCGTGACCATCCTCGAAGGCTTGCGCAAAGCCCTCAAGGGCACAGGCATCGAAGTGCTCTATGCCAAGGACAACACTTGCGGCAAGGCTGAGTTGCTGGCAAAGGAAGCCGACGTTGTATTGGTTTGCACTGGCAACCATCCATACGGAACAAAAGCCGACTGGTTTTTCTGTCCTGTTCCTAGCGATGGCAGAGAGGCGGTAGACAGGAAGTCGTTGCAGTTGCCAGACGAAGACTTGCTGCGCCAACTCCACGCTATCAATCCCAACACAGCCTTGATATTGGTGAGCAGTTTCCCATACGCCATCAACTGGAGCAATGAGCACCTGCCAGCCATCCTCCACCTCACCCATTGCAGCGAAGAACAGGGTACCGCCCTCTCCGACGTACTGTTGGGCAAGGCAAACCCAGCCGGCAGAACCACCCAGACTTGGGTGAAGGACATTCTGGACCTGCCCCACATGATGGATTATGACATCCGACACGGCAGGACTTATATGTACCAGGAGAAAGAGCCTCTCTATCCTTTCGGCTATGGACTCAGTTACACACATTTCAGCTATACCGACGCCAAAGTATACAAGAAAGCCAAGAACGGCTATTGGATCTCACTGAAGGTGAAGAACGATGGAGAAAGAGATGGCGACGAGGTGGTACAAGTCTACGCCACTTTCCCAGACAGCAAAGTGGAGATGCCAAAGAAGAAACTCTGCGGCTTCGACCGCGTGTCGATAGCGGCAGGAACCACCAAGGAAGTAAAGCTCTACATCAACAAGCGCGACCTATCTTACTGGGACGAGCAGAGGCAATCCTTCGTCGAAGCCCCAGGCAAGAAGTTGCTGCTGATAGGCGCATCATCAGAAGACATCAGAACAAAGATAGAACTCTAAAGAAAGCAATACACAATATATATATATGGATTACAACATGATAGGCACCGCATGGTCGCTGCTTCCTCCTATCGTCGCCATCGCCCTGGCACTGAAGACCAAGGAGGTATATTCATCCCTATTTATCGGCATCATCCTTGGTGCCATACTCTACTGCGTGTCGATGGGCACAGGATTCGAGGGTTTTCTCATCCACCTCACCAACCACACCGTAGGCACTGGCGACGATGCCAAGGGTTACGGCATGATACACTGTCTCTCCGACCCATGGAACGTGGGCATCCTCGTATTCTTGGTGGTACTCGGCAGCATCGTATCCTTGATGAACAAGGCGGGAGGCTCGGCAGCGTTCGGTCGCTGGGCATCCCAGCATGTCAAGTCGAAAGTGGGCGTACAAGTGGCCACTATTCTGCTGGGCATCCTCATCTTCATCGACGACTATTTCAACTGCCTCACCGTGGGTTCGGTGATGCGTCCTATCGCTGTGCGCAACGGCGTGACCAAGGAGAAACTGGCTTATCTCATCGACTCCACAGCCGCACCAGTGTGCATCATCTCCCCTATATCCAGCTGGGCGGCAGCCGTGTCGGGATTCGTATCTGGAGGCGAAAATGGACTCGCTCTCTTCTGCAAGGCGATACCTTTCAATTTCTATGCCTTCTTCACCATCATCTTCATGTTTGGCATTGTTTTTCTCGGCTTCGATTTCAAGGCAATGAGCAAGTATGATGCCCGTCTGAAAGAATGGTACGAGCGCACCAACGGTGGAAGACTCGACGAGGTGAGCGACACCAAACTCCACATCGTAGAGCACGGCGTAGGAGCCAAGCAAGAGGAAGAACAGACGAACAAAGGTTCGGTAGCCGACCTCGTGATTCCGATATTACTGCTCATTGTATTCTGCATGTTGGGCATGGTATACTCTGGAGGATATTTTGATGCCAGCAATACCAACTATCACGACTTTGTGGAGGCATTCGCTGCCAGCAACGCATCCATCGGCCTGGTACTCGGCTCGCTCGCCGCCCTGATACTCACAATCGTGATGTTCACCGTGAAGCGCACTCTGCCATTCGATGAAGCCATGAGTAGTCTCATCAAAGGCTTCGAGGCGATGGTGCCAGCCATTTTGATACTGACACTTGCCTGGACGCTGAAGAGCATGACCGACTCGCTGGGCGCAGCCGAGTATGTATCGAGCGTAGTAGCCAGCAGTGCGGCCGGGCTACAGATGTTCTTGCCAGCCATCATCTTTGTGGTGGCAGCCTTCCTCGCCTTTGCCACGGGCACATCCTGGGGAACGTTCGGTATCCTGATACCTATCTGCATCGCCGTGTTCCCTTCAGCTGCTCCACTGCGCATCATCTCCATATCGGCATGTATGGCAGGTGCGGTATGCGGCGACCATATCTCGCCCATCAGCGACACCACCATCATGGCGAGTGCCGGAGCCGAGTGCAAGCACGTGCACCATGTTTCCTCCCAGTTGCCATACGCCCTAACCGTGGCAACCGTGGCATTCCTAACCTTCATCGTGGCAGGTTTCACCCAGTCGCTAGGCATCGTGACCAGTGCCATCATCTCATGGGTGAGCGGAATAGCCATGCTTGGTTTAGCTTTATTCTGTCTAAATAGAGTGAAAACAGGAAAATAAAGCCATAAAAGCTTGCAAGTTTGGAATAATTTCAATATCTTTGCAAAGGATAAGAAAATAAGAATATTAACTTAAAAGCAATTACATTATGAAGGAACTAAAAGGAACAAAGACAGAGAAGAATTTACAGGAAGCGTTTGCTGGTGAGTCACAGGCACGCAACAAGTATACATATTTCGCTAGCAAGGCGAAGAAGGACGGTTATGTTCAGATAGCCAACATCTTCGAAGAGACAGCTGCCAACGAAAAAGAGCATGCCAAGATGTGGTTCAAGTACTTGGAGGGTGGCGCCATCCAAGATACCGAGAAGAACCTAGAGGCAGCTGCCAATGGCGAGCACGACGAGTGGACAGAGATGTACCCACGCATGGCTAAAGAGGCTCGAGAAGAAGGCTTCGAGGAGATTGCCATCAAATTTGAGATGGTAGCCGAGATTGAGAAGCACCATGAGGAACGTTATCGCAAGCTTTTGAAGAACGTACAGGACAAGCTCGTCTTCTCTCGCGACGGCGATTGTATCTGGCAGTGCGCCAACTGCGGACATATCTGCGTAGGCAAGCAGGCTCCTGAGGTTTGCCCAGTTTGCAACCACCCACAGAGCTACTTCCAGATTGAGGCTCAGAACTATT
>DJSH01000023.1:0-10990 GCA_002440225.1 Candidatus Segatella violae | reverse complement strand
AGCCGGCTTTTTGTCGTTATAAACTAGTTCATCAAACACTAGAGACGCCACCTTATTTTACCCCCAAGGAGAAGGCGGCTTCCATGAGCTTGTTCTTCAATTTCTGAGGATAATCAGGATGAGACTTCACAAAATTCTCGACGATGGTCTTCGCCTCTTGGCTTCGATGATCGCCAAGCAAGGCATTCACCCAATAACCAGGGAAGAAGATGTCGCCAGTGCGCTGCACCTCTTGCAACATATCCAGACCTGTGAGCACGTACTTGTTGTTGCGCGGCTCTCGGGTCTCATCGTTTAAGAGAGCCAAAATGGCTGAAGCCCAAGGCTCGGTGCGACGATTTTCCCTTTGTTTCAGTTCCTCGAACAGGGTATCCTGCACAGCAACGTCAGGGTTGCAAGCACGACTCACAAATTGGAATTCACTTTTGCGGTCTTCGCTAGTAAGACGTTGCATCTGCTCGTCTACAATCTGCTTCCATTGCTGCGGACGCATGATGGCAAGATGATAAGCCATCGCCATATAGTCACGCTCATTGAGCAGACTTTCGGTCTGCCCCTTCCATATCGCATACAGGCTATCTACCACCTCTGGCGAATGAGCCGATCCGTAGAGACGCTTCAAGAGTAGTTGGCGTACGGCAGGCATGGCATGCTTGCGACTCAAGTCAAAGAGTTGTTTCTCGCATACCAATCTTTCGTCTACATCCATATTTCTCACGATGGTAGAGAGATAACCACTGCAAGCCGATGCCACCAAAGGATTTCTTTCCTTTGCTAGCCCATGATACATAGAAGAGAAAAGAGCTTCAGCGCTTACGTTTCCCATCCAGTAATTCTCATAGAGCGTCATGAGGACAGCCAGGCGATTGACATCAGGAAGGCTAGTCCACCTTGGGATGGTATGGAAGACAAAACGCCCATATCCCTTGCCGTCTATATTTGGAATTAGATTGGCAGGATAAACCTTCCATCGTTTCATAATAGCACTTTTGGAGAGAGTGACGACGGAATCTTGCATATTTACGTTTTCCACATACAGCCGTCCCTTAACTTGGGCACCTATCTGGAAAGACTGAGGCCAGAAGATGCCTCTGCCATATTCATCGTGCTGTCGAATGATGATTTTGTCGCCTTTTTCCTGCATCGTGATGGTAGGCATTCCCTTCTGCTTCACCCACACTTCGCTAAAATGCTTGAGGTGAGCCTCAGGGTTGGTTTTGTCGAGAATGTCGATGAGTCCATCCCATGTCGCATTGCCATAAGCATAGGTATGCAGATAGGTTTGCAATCCCTTGCGAAAGGCTTCGCTGCCCATCTGTTGTTCCAACTTGCGCATCATCACCGGTGCCTTATCGTAGATGATGTTGCCATAGAGAAGGCCTGCCAAATTGAGATTTTCCAAAGGTTGCTGAATCGGATGCGTTCCCTCTGTTCTATCGGTGGAGAGTGCCGCTATCTGATAGGATTTCAAGAAATTGAGGTCATGGTTGATGTGGGGGAATTGCTCACGAGCCACCTTCGAAGCCAAATAGTTGGCGAAGACCTCCTTGGTCCAAACATCGTTGAACCAACGCATGGTGACCAAATCACCAAACCACATGTGGGCAGTCTCATGTGCCAAAAGCTCCAGACGATGCAAACGATCATCGAGCGTTGGATTCTTGCCCAAGAACACGGTGCGGTCATTGAATTGGATAGCTCCAGGATGTTCCATGCCTCCAAACTGATAACTAGGAATCATCACAAAGCCATATTTCTCGAAAGGATACTTGATGCCCGTATAGTTCTCCATCCACCTGAGCGAAAGTGCCACCTCGTCCATCACTTCATCGAGCTGAGCCACCTTGGCAGAATCAGTTTCCCGATAGAGGCAAGAAAGGGGGCGCCCGTCTCTCTCGACAGTTTTCTCCTCAAACTTACCGGCTGTAAAAGAGAACAGATATGTAGGCAGAGGCTTGGTCTCTGCAAAGGTCAACATACGTTTCTCGCCACCAACAAGCAAGGAATCCTTGAGAATACTGCCCGTTGATATTGCCTTCCAGTCCGATGGCAAGGTCAGCTCCAATGAGAAACGTGCCTTCAAGTCGGGTTGGTCAAAACATGGAAAAGCTGCACGAGCATGATCGGGCACAAACAAGGTATACAGATAATCGTCGTGGCGATTGAGGGGTGAATTTCCACAGAAGAACTCTACCTCTATCGTGTTTCTACCCTCCACAAGCCAACTGCGTGGTATCGCCACATGCTCATCATGCCAATGCCAATAGTCTACCATTCGATTGCCTATTTTCTTGTCGGCAATGAGATAATGGTTGATACCATTTACCAAGCAAGAAGGTGCCAACTGATGACCTTGGAAATCAAGGAACAAACTATCTGAAGTAGCCTGTGGATGATAATCGAAAGCAACGATTACCTTACCTGGCACCAAGAGTTTTTTGTCACTTTTCAAATCAAACGTGAGCCGATAAGAGACATCACTCACCTCTTTGGCACGAAGGACTGCCAATTGCTGCGACACGCCTTTCACAGCCAACACCGAAGAAGCGCATTCCTCTGTGACAGATTGCGCACTCGCCATTTCTCCATCAAGTGGAGCCAGCAGGAGCAAAGCCACTCCTAGATATTTCTTAAAGATTTGCATATTCATTATTTTCTACTATTTATTTTTTCCAACATGATTTCGATAAGCCTTGGCACTCCATACTGTTCGATGTTGCTTTCCTTTATCCAGACATAATCCTCCGGCAACTCCGGACGCTTGTCCAATTCCAAGAGATAGAAATCGGCTAAGAGAATGCGATGGGTGAGAACATGCTTCACGCCTTTAGCCAGCAACAACCTAGGTGCAGTAAACGATGGCATCTCGGAAACATCCGAAACATTGTATGGTTCCCAAAGTCCCTGCCAAATATCTCCCTCGCCCCGGCGGTGAATAGCGGTCTCGCCATTACACCTTATATATATATAGGAGAGATGACGAGTTGTCACCTTCACCGTTTTCAACTTAATAGGAAGTTCCTCCACCCTTCCACTTCGCAATGCCTCGCAGGTCTCTGCCAAGGGACAAAGCAAGCACTTAGGAGATTGAGGAGTACACTGGATGGCACCGAAATCCATGATTCCTTGATTGTAAGCAGAAACTGGTGACAAATCCACACTAAACTCATTCGGCCGAATCTGCTCGGAAGAACAAGCACCAGGCAACAAGGATTGCGCCAAGGCAGCAAACTCCTTCTTGCCTGGTGTTGAATTGATGGGGGTATCGATGCCGAAATATCTCGAAAGCACTCGGTAAACATTGCCATCGACTACAGCCGCAGGTATATCGAAGGCAAAGGAGCCGATGGCAGCAGCTGTATAATCGCCCACGCCTTTCAAGGATTTGATGCCTTCAAGGGTATTAGGAAATTTACCTAATGCCACGATTTGCTTAGCGGCAGTATGTAGATTACGAGCACGGGAGTAGTAACCCAAGCCCTGCCAAAGTTTCAGCACCTCATCCTCGCAGGCAGCCGCCAAGTCGCCAACCGTAGGATATTGGCGCATAAATTGCTCCCAATATTCCCATCCCTGGTTGATGCGAGTTTGCTGAAGAATTATCTCGCTGAGCCATATGGCATAAGGATCCTTGGTTTCACGCCAAGGCAAGTCTCTGCCATTCTCCTGAAACCAAGAAATGATGATATTTGAAAAGTAAGAGTTGTCGCTCATTATTTTTTACCCTTTTACCTTTTAACTTTTAAAAGTTACTGTTCTGGATACTGCTGATAAATCTTCAATCCGAATTCATTGGCTAGGGCGTAGGCATGCTCCATGATGTCGGCTAGGATATGTTCATAATTCACCCAAACCTTGTCCTTCACAAAGAAATAAAATTCCATCGGCAGACCGCACTGCGTTGCCTCCAACTGACGTACCATCAAGGTCATCTCGGCATTCACCTCGGGACGCTCACGGAGATACTTTTCCATATACTGGCGATAACGAGCCATATTCGTCTCTTTCTTTTTAGAATCCACGAACTTGATACTGCGAAAATCAAAGTAAACCACTCGCTTCACTCTTCTTCCCCCACTCTTCTGCATGCCAATCCAGTTTTGGAAAGAACCATTCACAAGCGTAGCTGGCGATATGGTGACGATGGTATTGTCGAAATTGCGCACCTTTACCGTAGTGAGCGACATTTCCTCCACGATACCATTGGCATCAACCGATTTCACAGTTATCCAGTCGCCCTTATGGAGCATGTCATTGCTGGTGAGGCGGATACCAGCGGCAAGACCGAGGATGGTATCCTTGAACACCAACATCAAGACAGCCGATGTGGCACCCAGACCGGCAAAGAGCGTCATCGGGTCCTTGCCCAAAACAATAGCCACAATGATGACACCCGACATGAAGAGCATCAATACCCTGAGCACGCCACAGAAAGTGTGGAAATATTGCCGTGCCGAGGAACGGCGCTCATTGCCATTCTCCAGTCCCTTGAACGAACCGATGAACACCAGCATCGTGCGAACTGTCATCACCACAATATAGATACCCGTGGCACGCTCCAGTATCATCTTAAAGATAGGATACTCCAAGTATACCAGTGGCATCAACTTCCATATCACTACGGCAGGCACAATGTGGCAAGCCGAGGTGAGCACCTTCTTGTTGAAGAGGACATCATCCCAGGTTACCTCCGTTTTCTCGGTTATCTTCAGGATAATCGGAACCAATATCTTGCGACACAAGAAATCGCTCAACATTGCCAGCAAGATGGCGGTGATGGTGAGCATGATGTGACGTATCACAGGCACGGCGGCACCCGTAACGCCCGCCGTGGTTATCATACCTTCTACAAACTTACGTATTTCCTCCATAAAGATTCCTCTTTAACATTAGATTTTTTACTCTTCATTCTATTTACGGTTGACAGAGCAAAGTACAAACCTTGTCTGCAAAACTGCGTGCATTACTACCATGCATGATGCCATTGTTGATGATAGAGAAACAAACATCATGCCCATTGGCTGCCTTGCAATAGCCTGCCAAAGAGATGATGCCTGTGAGCGTACCCGTCTTAGCCTTTACATTGCCGTGCGTGAAACTACCCTTCATGCGCTTCTTCAGGGTGCCGTCTACACCGGCGATAGGCAGCGACTGCTTGAGATGGTCCATGATGTTGTCGTTGAGATAAGCATAGCGCAATAGTTTCACCTCCAGTTCTGCGCTCAGATAATTATAAAGAGAGAGCCCCGAGCCATCAGCCAACTTATACCGAGAAGGATCGAGACCAATCTTGCGTATCAGTTGGCGTTCCACGTTACGGGCACTCTTGGCACTGGCAGGTCTATTGCCCGTCGAAGCCGCTATCTGATAATACATACTTTCCGCATAGAGGTTGTCGCTCTCCTTCATCATCTTGTGCAATACCTGGTCCATGGTATGGAATCGAGTACATACAGTGAAAGCATTAGATGGACAAGTCTTTACTGATGCTCCGAAACTGGAATACTCGATGCCAGCATCACGGAGTTTCGCCAAGAAGCGGTCCATGAAAATGTCCTTGCGTTGGAACACAAGCGGCGAGAGCACTGGGTTGTCATCATCCCAGCACCATCCCTCGCCCAGCAAGTCGCCATCCTTCATCGAGCGATCAGCATATACGCTGCCACGAATGGTATCGATGCCCATCTCCCTGAGATTGTTGACAAAGGCAGCCATGTCATCGCTGTTGAAGCGAGGATCCATGCCTCCAACACAATACACATCGCCATGCAACACACCGTTTTCGATGGTTCCCGTGTATTTCAACTGGGTCTTAAACTGATAAGATCCTCCCAGCTTGTCCAAGGCGGTAATCGCCGTCAAGAGCTTCATGGTGCTGGCAGGGCGCATCAACTGGCGCTCATTATGCTTATAGATACAAGAGTCTGCCTGCAAATCCCATATCATGATGCCCACCTGCGAAGTCTCGAACATCTTGCTTTCCAACAACTTGTCGATACCTACCTGCACCGATTCCGGCCAAGGCAGATGCAAACTGTCAGTAGACAGCGAGTCTATCATCGTGGAGTCAGCAACGTCCACATCATCGTCTTCTGTCTGAGCCTGCATAGGCAATGCCAAAAGCACCGCCATCATTAAGCCCATCACATATCTAATCCTATTATTCATTGTCACTAATTTTCTTCTCTTTTCTTTCTTCACTTTCCTGTCTTTTCTTGATTTCCTTCTCAAACGCCAACTCATTGTCGGGCTGCACCGTCACCATGTTGTGGTGTCCATATTCTATCACTAGACAATGGTCGAGCCCGAAGAAAGTATTCACCCTCCTCACGTCGATGATGTCGCATACAGGCACATTCTTGTTTGGAGAGAACCTGCCCTCGTTGATGATGAGATACTCCATCTCATCGTCTCGGTCGATGGGTTTCACCCTCTTGAAGGTGAAAGTGGTGTTGAGCACCCGCTCTATCAATCCCACGATGACGATGGCTACCAAGATGCCGATGATGGCCACCTTCACCCAAAAGAAATAGCCAGCCAAAAGTGCGAATACCACCACCCCAAAGCGAGCTGAGAATGTGAAGCGTTTATGGAACGTTCTATCTGCCATACCTTTTTATAAATATACTTTTTGATAGCCACAATGGCTACTATACCTTAAAAATCGCTGCAAAATTACAAAAAAATCGTCTCTTTTTGTGCTTTTTAAAGATAAATTATTACTTTTGCAACGAATTAAGAATTGAGAAATAATAAACTCATGGTTTATAAGTATGATTTTCTGATTATCGGTGCAGGAGTTGCCGGTATGAGTTACGCCCTGAAAGTAGCCAGAGCGCATAAAGGTAAAGTGTGCATGATTTGCAAGACCTCTCTCGACGAGGCCAACACGTCGTTTGCACAAGGTGGTGTTGCTTCAGTCACTAACCTCGAAGTGGACAACTTCGAAAAGCACATCCAAGATACGATGATTGCTGGTGACTACATCAGCGATCCAGCAGCAGTCAAGCAAGTAGTGACCAAAGCCCCTGAGCAAATCAAGGAGCTTGTGAATTGGGGTGTCAACTTCGACAAGCAGCAGGACGGCAAGTTCGACCTCCATCGTGAGGGCGGACACAGCGAGTTCCGCATTCTTCATCACGCCGATGATACGGGTGCCGAGATTCAGCGTGGCTTGATGGAGGCTGTGCGCAACAACCCTGACATCGACATCAAGGAGAATCATTTCGCCGTGGAGATTATCACGCAGCACCACTTGGGTGCCCGTGTTACTCGCCGCACTCCTTATATCAACTGCTACGGAGCATACGTTCTGAACCCTGATACCCAGAAGGTAGATACCTATCTGAGCAAGGTTACCGTGATGTGTACCGGTGGATGCGGTGCAGTATACCAGACAACGACCAATCCTATCATTGCCACAGGCGATGGTGAGGCTATGGTTTATCGTGCCAAGGGTACCGTTGCCGACATGGAGTTCGTGCAGTTCCACCCTACAGCCCTCTTCCATCCGGGAGAGACCCACCCTGCGTTCCTCATCACCGAGGCGATGCGTGGTTACGGCGGCATCCTGCGCTTGCCTAACGGCGAGAGCTTCATGGAGAAGTACGACAAGCGATTGAGTCTTGCCCCTCGTGACATCGTGGCTCGTGCCATCGACAAGGAGATGAAGATCCATGGCCTCGACCATGTTTGTCTTGACGTGACCCACAAAAACCCTGAGGAGACCAAGCATCACTTCCCTAACATCTATGCGAAGTGCCTCAGCATCGGCATCGACATCACCAAGGATTACATCCCAGTGCGTCCTGCCGCTCACTATATGTGCGGTGGAATCAAGGTAGACTTAAACGGATGTTCTAGCATCAACCGTCTCTATGCTCTTGGCGAGTGCTCTTGCACTGGTTTGCACGGAGGTAACCGATTGGCAAGCAACTCCCTCATCGAGGCTGTAGTGTATGCCGACACTGCCGCCAAGCACAGTTTGGAGCATGTAGACGAATACGACTTCAACGAGAAAGTGCCAGAGTGGAACGATGAGGGTACGATGACCAATGAGGAAAAGGTTTTGATTACCCAAAGCGTGAAGGAAGTTGGCGAGTGCATGAGCAATTACGTAGGCATCGTTCGAAGCGACCTTCGCTTGAAACGTGCCTGGGATCGTCTCGACCTCCTCTACGAAGAAACCGAGAATCTCTTCAAGCGTGTGAAGATTAGCAAGGATCTCTGCGAGCTCCGCAACATGATCAATGTAGGTTATCTCATCACCCGCATGGCTATCGAGCGCAAGGAGAGCCGTGGCCTTCACTACACCATCGACTATCCTGTACACGCATACGACAAGAAAGAGAAATAAAAAAACATAAGAAAATGAGAAAAGCCTGTGGCGATTTGCCACAGGCTTTTTTTTATCTCGTCAGCGAGAATTTGATGCTCAAGCCGAAGTCTTGGGTCGTCGTCGGATAACTGCTGCTCGATAGCAACGGCGTGTTGGTCTGGCGATCATAATAGAAGCTCATGGTAAGGAGCTTGTTGAGCGTATAATCGGCAGAGAAACTCAGCTTGAGCGCATTGTTGCCACTGCTGGCACTCGACGTGAGCGAAGCGATGTCTCTGACGATGGCTGCCTGGCGACGATAACTGAAATCCATGCGCAGATTAAGATCGTGGTTGGCATTGCGCGTCTGCTGCTTCACCGACTGGTTGGAACTCTGACCGCTGCGCTTGCCTCTCACTTGGCGGGCACCACGATCGAAGAGATTGAAATTGTTGATGCGATAGCCCAGACCTACCACCCAGTCTTTACTCAAAGCCTCACTCACCTGCACGCTCGTCATGCTGAGGGTCAGCACACGGGTTTGGCGATACTCCGCCTTCACCGTCATATTGTTGTTCAGCGTCATGTCCATACCGAGCAATGGCGAGAAGGCATCGTTGATGCTCACCTGCGAGATGTTGAACATACTGCTAGGCGAAGGATTGCCGGTAGAGGCATCAGTGATGAAGCCCAAGCCATTCATATATTCCTGATAGGTACTGTAACTATTGTAGCTGCCGATGGCAAAGACACTCTTGTAGGCATGGTTGATGTTGACGCTCTTGAAATGGTCACGGAACCATGGCAACTTGCCCAGTCCGCTATAACGCACACTCCAGTTGGGCAGCAGTCGGCTCAAGGCTGGGAATACCGAGAGCGAATTGCCCCCCATCGAGGTATATGCCTTCAAGAAGGCTGGTATCATCACATCGCCACTATACATATTGACTGGCGTACGGGTGGCATCATACTTTCCACCCGAAAGCAAAGAGCCGGCAGGATAAACGGCGCCTGCATACTGAGCCTCCACCCTACTGCGGAAACTCTCCAGTGAACCTACGAACTTTTCGAAGGTCTTGCTGCGATAGCCACTGTTGGCATTGCCCATGCCCTCGAAAGCCGTGCTCAGCGAGATGGTGGTCATCTGGAAAGCACCGCTCTGCGTGGTAGGCATTCCCTCATACATATATTGCATGCTCTTCTGTCGGGTCGTGGTGCGAGTGGCAGAGAGGTCTATCTTGAAATCCTTTACCGGTTCCAAGGTCATTCTGATTTGTAAGTTCTCGGTCTTGCTGCTAGTGGCAGGGGTAGCGAGCGTATCGTTGCAGAGCAACCAATCGTTGCGCAACGCCTTGTCTACATATCCATCGTCCACGGCACCAAAGGCGAAATCAAGTCCTGGTGCCATCTGCCCCACCTTCTTCTGTCCGAAGGCATCGCCCACGCTCGGGATGAAGCCAGGCAATGTGAGCTGATAGTTACTGCGATAGTTGACGCTCACATTGCGCACCATCATCGCCAAGCGAGCCACGGTCTGGAGCCCACGATACCATTTGTTATTATCAAGAGGTTCCTTGGGCAGAACGGTGAGTTTCAGCTTCATGGCACTATCCAACCGGGACATGATACGTATCTGATTGTTGTCCACCTTTTTGTATTTCAATCGGAACATCTTGCCGTCGGCAGTCTTGGCAGTCACGATGAGACGCTTGGAGTTCTTGCCATGACGGATGGTGAAAGCCGTGTCGGGCAACAGGGTGATTTCCTTCTCGAAGGCTCGCTTGTTCTTTGGCAACGCCTTCTTCGGGTCTTCCTTCGCCTGCAGTTTTTCTTTCTTTCTCTTCGCCTTATCTTGTTGCTCACGCTTCTGCTGCGCCCGGCTCTTGGTACGGTCGAAACGCTCATTTACCTTCTTTAGGAAAGGCACATGATTGTAGAGTCTCACCAGGTTGAAACTACCATTCAATACCACTTCTCGCTGGGTGTTGATAGTGTTGCCATACGAGTTGTCCTCCTCGTCATTGGTACCTCGTTCCCACGAGTAATTGGCATTGTAGGCAGCATCGGTATTCACCCAGTCGAACACTGGCAGCAAGTTGATAGGCAACTTGTAGGATGCCTGGAAGGTCTGGCTATAGTCGAGCGGTGCGCCCCAGTGCTTGATGCTGGTCCATACGGAGTCTTTCCAAGCATGGTACTGGTCGGCATAGAGGTCTTTGTTCACAGGTGTGTATGGCTCCTCTATCTGCGCATGGGTGGCACTTTGGAAGTTCATGTGCAGATTGCGGGTCAAGTCCCAACGCATGGAGAACTCTCGGTTCCAGAGGAACTGCTCGCTGAAGGTAAGAGGCAACTGAGAGTTCAGCCCCGAGCCAGCGGCTCCGCTCATCACGGTCTCCATGTCTCGCTCCTGCAATTCATAATAGTCACGGGTCATCTCGGTGTTGAAGGCAACGTTCTGCGGCAACCAGTTCAGTCCGAATCTCTTCAGGATGTCGAGCCACTTGCTCTTGTTCTTGAGTCCCTTGAATGGTTCCCATGCCTTGTATATTGGTGTCCACGAATAGTCTATGGTACCTCGCCAGTTGTCCTTGCGCTCATACACGGTGGTCTCGCCTGTGGTGTACTGGTGCTGATGACTGTAAGTGAAGGAGAAGTTGGCAGGGTCGTAAG
>DJSH01000002.1:1487-21598 GCA_002440225.1 Candidatus Segatella violae | reverse complement strand
TTATCTTAAGGATTTAGAGGGTATTCCTAACCATCTTAGTATTTTGTAACCAAAATTTCGGTAGGCTGCTCATTTTTTTTATTCTGCGGATTTTAGGTTCATATAGATGTATTGCGTCTCAAGTCCAACATGTCCCTTGGCAATCATGATTTCAGGAGAAACCTTGAAATCGCTTTTGGCATCGTCAAATTGGGCACCAATGGCAGTAAGTGTTGAGACACGGGTAGGATAAGGGGCGGTCCACTTCATGTTGGAACGGTTCTTGGAAGCAAGCTCATAGTTCAAACCAACACCGATGTGGAACAGGTCGCCACGTTGGGTCTTGGGGCGATAAACCAAACGAGACATGACACCGGAACCTTGATAACCAGTTTGGTTGGCTGGTTTCTTGAAACTCTGGTTGTCGGAGTACAGAGAGAATGTGCCCAAGAACTTGTCGTCGCTGTGCAGGAACATCACACCGAGCAAACGACCACCTACGCCGAAGGCTGAGTGAGTTTCAGGCTCTTCCATGGAAACCTTAAAGCTAGACGATGTCGCACTCTGGTAGCCGAACTGGTGTACAAAATAACCACCACGAACCAAGTTCTGGTTGTCAATGTCATATTCCAGAAAAACATCCTTTACCGAGAGCTGAGAACGACCATAGCCAATATCGGCTTTCGCCTTCCATTGTCCATAGGTAGCGGTCATGCCAATACGGATGTCAGGTACATTGAAACCACTTTCTGTTTGCTCATCGGCTTTGTCGTTGGAACTCTGCATGAGGGCTCCATCCAACAGGATTCGGCCAGATGGCTTAACAACCAATTTGTCTTCTTGTGCATTTGCTGTGGCTGCAAAACAGAGACAGAGAGCCACTGCGCTTATGATTTTCTTCATAGTCGTAACGTTTTGATAAATAATGAATAGTTGATGTTATTTCTTGGCATCCCAAGGAGTAGCAACAAATGTGCTCTTCTTTACTTTTCCTTCTTTTACAAGCTTAGCAAACTCTTTTTTGGCAGCTGCCAGATATTTTTGAAACACACTATTTGCGTGCAAACGAGCAACGACGGCAGAGGCTACGATGCGGGCTGCATCAACATCGCTCTGCCAGTGATAACCGCAGATGACACGACTCTCACCCATGTCAAATCCTCGCTTCAGAATTTCGTTCTGGCGGTCTGGATTGATTTCTGCGAGTACCAGTGCCTCTGCCCAACCGATAGTGGTGTGGCCAGAAGGGTAGGAACCGTTGGTGGACAGTTCGCCTTCCTGTTTAGAGTTGCAGGTAGGAGTGTTGTAATACTTGAAAGGACGTATTCTGTTGTAATGTTTTTTCGCACTACGAGTAGCCAAGTCGCCAGCATCCTCACGCATCTTGTAAACAAGTTTGTAGATGTTTGGAGTCCCTTCTTTGGTAATGGATACACCAAAAGCCTCGGAGAAATTATGGGCTACATCTTCTACATTGGCATCGGCTGCTGCCTGGTCGCCACGCTCGGTATTGCGTTGTTTCAAGCCCCAGTAATAACGAGACTCATCGTTGAACCACTGCAGGCTTCCTGTCTCAGGTGGAGGAGGAAGAAGATCGAGTGAACTAGGTTGCTCTCCATCTTGAAGAAAATAGAGGTCGGGGTTGGTACGAACATCCTTGATCTTTGTGGAAGACTGTGCAAAAGAGGCTGATGCAGACATCAACGCCACGAATGCTACCAATAATGTTTTCTTACTTATTGCTTTCATATTTATTAAGTTTTTATTTGTTTATGAATTTGTTAGCTTTCGAAAAGCAATCTCGCTCTAGAGTTGCGCTTTCTGGGTGCAAAGATAAATATGAAAGGGTAAAAATAAAAGTTGCAATTGATTATTTCTGTAAAACAACCAATTGCAACTTTCTTCTAATGTAGTGAAAACTATATGGTTATAGCTCTATTAGTTGGAGTATATAGAAAACGATGCTCTCTGGGTTCTGCTGGTCGTAATTGCGTAATGCCTCGATGTTCTCGCCTATTTTTCCATGGTATAATCGGCTTATTACAGGGTTGAGATTCCCATAGATTCCCAGCATGCCTGGGATGAGGCTGCGTTTCACATTCTTGTCGGCAAGCAGGATGATGAGCACCTTGACTTGCTGGCTGGTACATGATGTAAAGTGGAGAATATCTTCGATGGCCATCTTGTCGATGCGTTGGCTGATTTCGAAGAAAGTGGCAATGAGTTGCTGGATGTGGTCTACATTCTCTTTGCTGTCCTCTCCTTCGGCAAAGGCACGCATCAGTTTGCGTAGCCGATGAAGTGTGCCCATCTGTTGCATGCGCAACTCCAAAGGACGGAGTTGGCAAAGTAATGAAGCCCTGTCTGTATCGGTAGCCTTCTTGGTCAATTCGTCTAGCTTGATGAGCAGGATGCTTGCCATGTGGGCATACGTCTTTTGCTTTTGCAGGAAACGCTTGCGTTTGTCAAGATAATCCATGATGAGTGTCAAAGCTTTTTTTGAGAACAAATCATCATAGAGCCTTGTCGCTTCCTTTGAATAGAGTTCCATCTCGTCTACCGTCTTATGGTGCAACTCTTCTTTCCAACGGGCGATATGGGCAACTAGCTCTTCGTTTACTCCATTCAAGACCAGGGCATCCTTGAGCTTTGCCTCTAGAAATTGCATCTTAGTCTTAAAGTCGATGACGCGGTTTAGCCAGTTCTTGTTGATGCCATATTGTGCAATGATGCGCTCTACTTCACCAGTTCCTAGAACTTTTTCGGTTCTTTCTATGATTTGTGCTCCTTCAATGCAGTTCAGGTTCTTGATGTTTTCCAACTGCTTTTCCTGGGCTTTTATAATCTGCAACACGACATCCTGATTGAGGCGAGCCAATTCGGCCGACAGTTGGGAAAGACGTTGATATTCCTTTTTCCTGTTGGGGGCATTCATGTCGACTTGTTGGAGTTTTCTCTTGAATTCGTAGACCCTTTGGGCTTCCGTGTCATTGAGCTCGCTTACCATCATGTTCAGTCCCTTGAAACGTTTCTGCAAATCTTCCATTTGTAGACGAAGTTGGTTGGACTCTGCGAGTTGTTTGCTCCTTCTTGCCATATAGTAAATGCCCAAAAGTATGCCTAGACCGATGATGCCTGCAAGGATGGTCCAGATGCCTATCTTATGGTCATTGAAATCTATCCAGTAGGTGCCATATTTCTTTTCGGGATGGATGACTACTACTCCTAAATTCGCCCCCAAGTAGAGCTTATCATTTACATTGATGCACGCAGAAGGCTCAAATCGAATGTCAGAATACAACAGCTTTTGCCTTTGTAGGTGCGATTTGTCGATGCTATACGAGACGATGCCTTGTTCTGACAATGTAAAGAGCAAGCTGTCATTTATGAGAAACATCTTCTTGTGTCCCTGTGCTGTGATGCGATTGCCGCCAAGTACCGTCACGTAGTGATTGTCGAGCAAGAACATACTTGGATTGTAGCCCTTGGTTACGGCAATGTTGTTGATGAAACTCATGTCTTTGATGTTGTCAATCTTATGGAGAACCCCTGCGGAATAGTAGAAAACGCCATCGTTGAGGGTGCTGATATAAGTGTCTGTCGTGCCTGGTACCGTATAAAATGAGGTGATATATTTGCCATGCATCGCCTTGATAGTATCTACATGGTCGGTAACTGCGTCGAGACGGAGCAGTTCGTCTTGTATGCCTATGAGTACTTTCTGCTGTGATGGTAAGGCTGTCATGGCTGTGACATGAGTCCTTATCTCAAATAAGTCTTGTGGGGCACTCAGCAATTGGTTGACCCAAAAGGAATTGTGCAATTTCAGACGATATAGATGATTGGTGACCGTGACGAAAAAGAGAGTGTTGTCGATGGCGGAAAAAGCCACGGGATATTGCTCGCTGCTGAGTTGATAGACTTCAGTGGCGTCTTTCTGTCCCATTTCCTCCCTGTATATCTTTCCTGACTTGTTGGTCATATAGATATATTTACCGCTATATGCCATGAATTGTAAGTTGCTGCCATTGCCTATGGCATCGAAGTGATGAGGCAGACGACGTTCGTTGGCTCCGGCTATTATGACAAAATATCCAAGTCCGTCATCAGGGATGATGGTATTGTATGCTTGCGCAATCGTTTCATCCCAAAGGTCTACCTTCTTGAAGTTTGTCATGTCGTTTGTAAGATAAGCTTCCGAGGGGGTGAGGAATATGCTCGTGTTTCCATGGCGGCAATAGTTGGTTATCTTGAAGTTGAATAGGTATTCTTTTTGCTTTGTCCCTTTTGGACCGAGCAAAACCAACTTGTTGTCGGCTATTAGGTATAAGGTATCCTTGGTGGCATATACGTTGCGAAAGTCAACCTTGGGATGGAGCATTTCGCTTTTTTGTTTGACGGCATCATAACGCAGCAATCCTCCTTGTGTCTTAGCATAGACGTATCTGTCCCCTATGACGGCAAGGTGGGTGATGGGCGAAGCGTGGCGATAACTGGCTTGGTGGAGAGGATACTGTGGATGCAACATCTGGCAAGTATCTGAGCTCGGAACCTCGAACAGACCTTGTGATGTAGCGACAAGCATGTGCCCATGTACCACTCTGATGTTGTAAGGGGAATAATGTGTCCCCTTGTCTTGTATGTTATAGGTATGGCTGAGTGACAGCGTGTCATCTTGGAGTTTCCATTTCTGAAGTCCGCTGTTCCTGGAAGCAATCCATAGCATGGTCGAGTCATGGGCATCGCGCATCACATCATAGATCTTGTCCAATCCTGTTCTGTACAGTTGGTGCTTCATGCCCTTTACCAAGCAGATGTCACCATTCTCGTCGCCTATCCAATAACCGTCTTTATCGGAGGATACGGCTGTTAACTTATGGCAATAGGTATATATCTTTGGGGAGGTTATATCTATTGTATTGATGTTCTTCTTGTTGCAAGCCATGCATGCGACAAGTACCCATAAAAACATCAGGTATATTTTGAGTTTCATTTGTTTAGATATGATTTTTACGGTTGTGATTAATTGATTTCTATGCTCAGACGTTCCTTGTCGAAGCGGATGCCGTCACGTTCGATGAAGCGAGAGAGACTTTCATTGGCAGCTAGTTCCTGAGGAGTGCCGATAGATAGGCGTTGGGATTCCATCAGCCAAAGATGGTCGGAAAGCTGCAGGGCTAGTCCTACATCATGGGTGGAGAGCAGGATGGTCTTGTGCTCTTTGTGGGCAAGTCGACGGAGCATCTGAAGAGTTTCGACTTTGCTTGGAAAGTCGAGGAAGGCGGTGGGCTCGTCCAAAATGATGATATGGGTTTGTTGGGCGAGTGCCTTGGCAATCATTACTTTCTGACGTTCGCCATCGCTCAGCTCTTGTATGTTGCGGTTGGCAAGTTGCTGGATGCCAACTATTTGCAAAGCCTCCGATACGATAGCAACATCTTTGGTAGATAGTGTGCCCCAAAAACCTGTATAGGGCGAACGACCGATGCCAACGATTTCTTCTACGGTGAGTTGGGTGACATCAGGCTTGGAAGTGAGTACTACGCTGATTTCCTTGGCAAGCTCACGAGGCGAATAAGTGGATACTGTTTTTTTGCGAAGTAGAATTTCACCATCGAGTGGTGGTTGGAAACCTGCGAGTGTACGAAGCAAGGTAGATTTGCCTACGCCATTGTGACCAATGAGACAGGTCAGACTGTCGCTTTCGAGCGAGGCATTGATAGCTGAGGCTACCGTTCGAAATTGGTGTTTCGAGCGATAGCCTATCGTTAGATTCTTTAAAGTAATCGTTGCTCCCATTTACTTAGCAGCCAAAACCTCAATCTCTACGAGTGCGCCCTTAGGCAACTTCTCGATAGCTACGGCAGAGCGAGCTGGATATGGCTTGCTGAAGAACTCGGCATAAACCTCGTTCATGGCTGCGAAATCGTCCATGCTGTCAAGATATACGGTGGTCTTTACTACGTGAGAGAGGTCGGTGCCTGCTGCCTTCAAGATGTTCTGGGCGTTGGTGAGCGCCTGACGGGTCTGCTCCTTGATGCCACCCTCTACGAAATTGCCTGTGGCTGGGTCGATAGGAATCTGACCAGATGCGAATACGAAACCATTAACTTCGATAGCCTGGCTATATGGACCAATAGCAGCAGGCGCATTGTCTGTGTGAATTGCGTTCATTGTTTTTTTCTCCTTATTATATTAGTGTTTATGAAATCTTATGCAAAGATACACATTAATTTTGGAAAAATGTCATTTTCATCTTCTTTTCTTGTGATAGAAAGTGATATGAAAACTTACTAAATATGGCGATTTGCGCATGTAATGTCTAATTATGCTAACAAAATGTTATGTAAAAATATAATTTCCTTAATATTTGTTTGGTTGTAACGATAAAAAGTGATAACTTTGCAGCCGTGTAGAGAAAGTGACACGATTACTTTTTTATAGAAATAGAGAATATTCACTGAAAAGAAGAGAGATATGAGAAAAAGATCATTAGCGACAGCCTTCCTATGCATGGCGTTGGGAGGACAAATGTTGGCTCAGAATCCGAAAGCTATCGGAGGACAGGTCACTGACGAGAATGGCGAGCCCGTTATCGGTGCTCAAATCAAGGTGAAGGGTACTTCCACAGGTACCGTGACCAATGTGGACGGCGAGTTCTCCTTGCCTGCCACCATCAAGCCGGGTACGGTGATAGTCATCAACTATCTGGGCATGGAATCACAGACCGTGAAGGCGGCTCCGGGTATGAAGATTAGTCTCCATTCTGAAGACCGCCAGCTCGACGATGTAATCGTGGTGGCTTACGGTCAGCAGAAAAAGTCGTCCTTCACAGGTTCGGCTGGTGTGGTAGATGCTGATAAAATTGCAGCGCGTCCAGTTAATAATGTAGCTGATGCCTTGGAAGGACAGGTAGCTGGTGTGCAGATGTATAAATCTTCTGGCGATCCTTCGGCTGCACCATCTTTCTTGATTCGTGGTATCAGTTCTATCAATGCAAATCAGGAACCTTTGATTATTGTCGATGGTGCTCCTTTTGCTGGTTCTTGGAATGACATCAATCCTAATGATGTGGCCTCCATGACCGTCTTGAAGGATGCGGCCAGTAATGCGCTCTATGGCGCTCGTGGCGCCAATGGTGTGATTATGATTACCACCAAGAATCCGCAGAAAGGTAGAACGTTGGTGACTCTGGATGCCAAATGGGGCAGCACGAGTCGTGCAACACAGGAATATGATATGGTTTCTGCCCCAGGACAATATTATGAGATGCAATATGCGGCTGTTTATCGCAACAATATCGCCAATGGCATGACACCATACAATGCTCATATCGCCGCCAACAAAGCTATTGTGAGCAGCAATGCCTCTTCTGGTGGCTTGGGTTATCTCTGTTATGCTGTACCGGATGGGCAGTTCTTGATTGGTGACAATGGAAAGTTGAATCCAAATGCTACCTTGGGTAATCGTGTATATTATAAAGGTCAAGTATATACCATTCAGCCAGACGATTGGTTGAAGGAATCTATGCGCCACACCTTGCGCCAGGAATATAACATCAATATCAATGGAGGTAATGATGTTGCCCAGATGTATGCTTCTTTGGGCTATCTTGACGAGCCAGGTATAGCATACGGCTCTGGCATCAAGCGTTATACGGCTCGTCTCAAGTCTACGATGAAAGCCAATGATTGGTTGAAGGTGGGCGGCAATGTGAATTATGCCCATACGCTTATCGACCAGTCGGGAAGCGACTCTGGTTACAATATATTTTATGCCGCAAGTCGTATAGCCCCTATCTATCCTCTCTATATCCGTGATGGAGAAGGCAATATCATGACTGATCAAAATGGTGCTATGTATGATTATGGCGATGGTACCAATGCTGGATTGGTACGTGATGTGGAGAAACAAACCAATCCATTAAAGGATGACCGCATACAAACCAATAATTCTGTAGCTAACTCTTTCTCCTTGGCTGGTTTTGCGGATATTACCCCTGCATTTGTCAAAGGGTTGAAATTGACCGTCAATGGTACCGTGAGCGATTATGAATATCGTTATACGTCTACTACGCAGCCTTTTTATGGATGGGGAGCCAATTCTAATCCTGAGGGTTATGTCAGCAAGAGCCATTATCGCACCTATGCTGTCAACTTTCAACAGTTAATCAACTATTCCAAGAGTTTTGGCAATCACAATATGACTTTGCTCTTGGGACACGAGAATTCCCGTTCTACCAACGAGGATGTGATAGCTTCACGTACCGGAATGTTCTCTTATTTTGGAAACCAAGAGTTGAGTGGTGCCATCAAGGAAAACTCCGGCACATCCGATCAGGAAAAATATAACACAGAGGGTTATTTCTTCCGTGGCATGTACGATTACGATGGCAAGTATTTTGCCCAGGCATCTTATCGTCGTGATGCTTCTTCCAACTTTGCGCCAGGGCATCGCTGGGGTAACTTCTATTCCTTGGGCGCCGCTTGGATTCTTACCAAGGAAAACTGGATGGAGAGCAGCAAGGGATGGCTCGATATGCTGAAATTGAAGGCATCCTTTGGTCAACAGGGCAATGATGGTATTGGCTATAACCGATATATGGACTTGTATGACATTCGCAACAACAATGGAGAAGTGGCTATGACCATCAGTACCAAGGGCAATCCTGACATCACTTGGGAGACCAATACCAATGTCAATGCGGGTGTGGAATTCGGATTCTTCAAGAGTCGCTTGACGGGTAGCTTGGAGTATTTCTATCGTAAAACCACCGATATGCTTTGTTATGTCTATTACCCTAAGTCGTATGGATATGACGGCAGATACGACAATGTAGGCGATATGGTCAACAAGGGTGTGGAGCTTTCACTTTCTTATGATGCCATCCGTACCAAGGACTTGACATGGAACATCAACCTCAATGCCACCCATTATCGCAACAAGATAGTTTCCTTGAATCCAGAGAACATCAATGACCAGTTGGATGGCCATGGTGGATATACTTCCAACTTTAGTTTTTATGGCGAAGGACTGCCTATGTACACATGGCGACTGCCTAAGTATGCTGGAGTCTCAGATGATGGACAGTCGATGTGGTATGTCACCGATGAAGAAGGAAAGACTTCCACTACGACCACCTATAATGAGGCAACCTATTATGCTTGTGGCGATCCAACTCCTGACCTTTATGGTGGCTTTGGTACAAGCTTGAGTTTCAAGGGGCTTGACTTCTCTGTCAATTTCTCTTATTCCATTGGTGGCAAGGTCTTCGATTATGGTTATCAAAATCTGATGAGTTGCCCGTATGGCTCTCATGTCGGGTATAATTTCCACAAGGATATGCTCAAGGCTTGGACCGAAGACAATACATCTTCCAATATCCCACGTTTGCAGTTTGGTGATGAGTATGCCAATTCTGCGTCTGATCGATTCTTAACCAATGGCAGTTGGCTGAGCTTGAACAATGTCAGCTTGGGTTATACCTTCCCAACCTCTTGGGTTAGCAAACTGGGACTGAGTAAGTTGCGAGTTTATGCTACAGCGGACAATGTGTATTTCTGGAGCAAACGCAAGGGATTGGATCCTCGTACTAGTTCAGCAGGTGCTCCAGGTACAGAGAATTATTCTGCCACTCGCACTATTTCGGCTGGTGTAACCCTTCAATTCTAACTCTCAAAAGAAAGGATATAATTATGAACAAGAAAATAATGAAGATGGCGATAGTGCCATTCATGATGTTGGCATCCGCTTCCTTGATGCAGAGTTGTATAGAGGAGGATTTGCCTACTGGCTCTGCCACAACCTCACAGTTGGATAATGCCAAAGATCCAGGTAAAATCATGGTCAATGGATTGAATGCCATGATGGTAGACCAGTTTACCTATAATGGAGATGAGCTTGCTTACGACTGGGGCTACCCTTGCCAGATGATGCTGAGAGACATCTTGGGAGGTGACGAACCTGTAAGTGATAGCGGATACGATTATCTTTACTGGATAGCGGATGGAACCTCTCTATCTACATTCGCCCTCTATACCTATTCTTATTATTATGACTTGATATGCAATGCCAATAATGTCGTGGCAAAGTATGGCACCGATGAGTCCGACAATAAAGCGTATGCTGGTGCTGCCTTGGCGTATAGAGCCTTGGCTTACCTCGACATGGCACGTATGTTTGAGTATAAGACCACAGGCTTTACCGATTTGGATGCCAAGGCGACGAAAAACAATGTGATGGGGCTCACCGTTCCAATTGTGACAGAGAAGACTACGGCGCAGGAATCCAAGAACAATCCCCGTGTTCCTTTCTATACTATGTATCGTTTTATCATGAACGACTTAAACACGGCAGAGACCGACTTGAAAGGTTTCTTACGTGATGTTAAGTCGATGCCTGATGAAAGTGTGGTATATGGTTTGAAGGCAAGATTATGGTTGGAGATGGCTAGCCGTTTCGACAAGAATCCTGATGATTTGGCAACCCTTCTCTCACATGAGGATGATGCCGACGGATATGCTAAGATTGGCATTTCCACAGCCAACGACTGTTATGCCAAAGCAGCTGAATACGCCCAAAAGGCTATGGCTCTTGATGGCTATACCCCTCTTACCAACAATGAATGGCACAATGAGAAGACTGGTTTCAACAAAGCCAACCAGGCCTGGATGTGGGCAGCTTCCATGGGCACAAAGGAGATGCTTACCAATTATTGGTATTCGTGGCTCTGCTTCATGGCATCAGAGGCTCCAGGCATTACATGGGGTGGTTACGGAACCTACCGTGGTATCGACAAGGCACTCTTTGACAAAATGCCTGATGCCGACTGGCGTAAGACTTCATGGGTAGCTCCTGGTGATGCAGGCAAGGCTGCTATTCCTTCCAAGTATAAGACCATCCTCACGGATGAAGAATGGGGAAGTCTCCCTGCCTATACCAATTTGAAATTCCGCTTGAACGAAGGCGAGCAGACCGACTACAACGTGGCGATGCTCTGCGACATTCCATTGATGCGTGTAGAAGAGATGCATTTCATCTTGGCTGAGGCTAAGGCGCATACACAGGGCGTGGAAGCCGGCAAGAAAGTATTGGACGACTTCATGAACAACTATCGTTACAGCGATGCTTCTTATCATTGTGATGCTACCGACATGGATGCTTTTATCAAGGAACTGATGGTGCAAAAGCGCATCGAGTTCTGGGGTGAGGGACTTGTTTACTTCGACAACAAGCGACTGGGCTTGCAGATTCAACGCTACTATGCCGATTCCAATTATCCTGCCTCTTATCAGCTCAACTCCAAGAAGGGATATGTGGCTCCATGGCTCAATTATTACATTTATGACTATGAGCGTAATAACAACCCAGCAGTGGTTTTGAACCCAGATCCATCCAGTGTGGTTTCGGCTCAGACAAATTATTAATGGCTTAAAATGTAGAAAAGATGAAAAAGTACATATATCAGATCATGATGATGTTCATCGCTGTGGGCTTTGTGGCTTGTGACAGTGATGACGACTATACTGCGGGTACTCCCACTCCAGCAAATAGTATGCAGGTGTATTTTGATGCAGACAACAGTACTGACTTTATCTGTGCACCAGGTGAGGAACCTAATGTGGAAATCAAGGTGTCTCGGATGAATGCGACGGAAGAAGCCGAGGTGCCTATTATCTGCAAGTCTGCCACAGAGGGATTGATGATTCCTGCTACGGTGAAGTTTAAGGCTGGCGAGAAGACCACGACTCTGGCTATTGGGGTAGGACAGATGGAGGAAGACAAGAAATATTCTTTCTCCCTGTCCCTAGGCGATGAATATGCCGACCATTATGCCCAGCTTAAAGGCGTTTCCCATTATAGTGGTTATATACTGGAGGCATCTTGGAAAACTTACGTCAAGGATGCTACCATTACATGGACGGTAGGTGGAACTCAGCAAACATGGACCAAGGACATAGAGAGATTGGGCAGCACTAATCGCTATCGCATCAAAGATTTTGTAGGTTCGGGCTTGGATATGGTCTTTCTCGTCGGTGGCTTGGCTTCTGGTTCAGGCTTGACAGGTTATAATAAGATAATCCCATATGCTAACTATTTAAGTTATAAGGATGGTTCGATAGATGGCTTTTATCTGTATGATACAAAGAATGATGAATATCCTTCATGGACGGTAGGTGACAAGACCATTACTTATCTCTATATCATGAATTCGTATACAGGATATGGAGATTACTCTTACATCTCCTTTACAGAAGGAGATGGTATGTTTGGTACTTATTCCACCACTTATTCTGATGGAACGTCGGATGGCTACAACTATATCATGCTAAGTTTTACCCCTATAAAATAACAACATCTTAAAAGGAAAAGAACAATGAAAAAGATATATAGCATTTTGCTTCTCCTCGTCATGTTCTGCATGGGCTTTAGCTCATGCAGCAGCGACGATGTGGAGAAGACTCCTTTGGAGGCTCCGACCCTTACGGCAGGCGAGACCAAGGTGAGTTCGTTGGCTTTCAGTTGGCAACCTGTAGCTGGGGCTTCCCAGTATGCTTATGAGTTATATACTGAGGATGGCAGTGTGGTGCTCGGCGATGTGACCAGCGCCACGTCGATGATAGCCACAGGTTTGCAGCCTAGCACCACCTATACCTTGAAGGTGTGGGCATATTCGCCTCTGAACAGCGACAAGACTACATCTCCTATCGCCACCCTCACGGCTACCACCAATGCCATCGTGCCTTTGGAGAAGCCAGTGCCAGAGGCTGCCATGGGCAATGGAGGTGTCACCATCTCATGGCCAGAGGTGGAGCATGCCACCAGTTATCTCTACCATTATACCGATGCCGAAGGCAAGGAGGTGAGTGGTGAGACCGAGACCAACAGCGTGACCCTAACTGGTCTGCCTATCGGTGAGTACACCATCTATATCACTGCCACCAGCAGCGATGAGGCTTACAGCGATTCCGAGCCTATCGCCTTGACCTTCAAGCGTACCAAGGCAGAGCTTTGGCGCAAGACGGGTACTTATACCTCCGTTGGTTTGGATAAGACTTTCTCTGCCGACATCGTGGCTTACGATGATGGCAGTTATTCCATCGAGGCTCCTATGGGCGAGAAGGGATACAGCATCGACTTCACCGTACCAGAAGGTGGCACTGAAATTCTTCCTACGGCAACTGCTGATAGCTACGGCTATTATTCCTTCTATGCGAGCAGCCAGTATTATGTATCCCTGTACACAGCCAGTGGGTATTCGGAATTTTCGGGCAATGAGTATGCTGGTGAGGTATGGTTCTACTCTTATACCTACGATTATGACGGCAACGCCGTGGGCGATGGTGGCTATGACGACTTTACTTGGAGCGAGGGTGACGAGATTCCTGAGGGTTGCAAGGCGGAAGTGCCTGCCATGCTCTCTACCACTTGGGCACAGACTGCACCTTATTATAATATGACTCCTCAGGTGGATGGCAAGCAGTGCCTGACGGGATGTATCGCCACTGCCTTGGCGCAGATTCTCAACTATTATCAGTATCCAGAGAAACTTTCCGATGGCACGGCTATCGACTGGGCGAATATGTTGCCTAGCTATAGTGGCGAGTATACTGAGGCGCAGGGCAATGCCGTGGCTCTCTTGATGGCTCGTTGTGGCGAGGCACTCAATATGGACTATGGTACAGACGTGAGCACTTGCTATCCTTCGGCGATAGAGAATGGCTTTGCTGAGAAGTTTGGATACATCGTGAAGTATTATGGTTATCGTGATTATCCTACGGTACAGGCTTCCAAGAAATGGAAAGAGATTGTCTTCAAGGAGTTGAGCGCCGGTCATCCTGTGCTTTATGGTGGAACTTCTTATAAGAATGGAGATGACAACTACTTCTCTCATTCTTTCGTGATAGATGGATATAACAAGTTGGGATTGGTACACGTCAACTATGGCTTTGGCGGTGCAGGTGACGGTTGGTTCCCAATCGACAAGTTGCCATTGAAGTATGGTAACTGGGATGAGGAATTTGACACTTACCAGACCTTGGTGGTTATCCACCGCCCGCAGGATGGTAGCATCGACTATGAATTGTAAAAGAGGGTGTGTCATAAGTCATGTCCTATGCGCCCTGAAAGGGCAATCTGCCCCTAGCCCAGGGCATCGCCCTGGGGGTAACGTCCCAACAAAATGTCGCCCTGAAAGGGCAAAAGCATCTCATTATTAATGCTTTTGCCCTTTCAGGGCGACATTGCTTAATACCAATATTACCCAGGGCGTTGCCCTGGGCTAGGTGCTTTTGGGCCTTCAGCCCGTCTTTGTCTGCTATCAATAGGACTTATGACACACCCTCATATTATTTGTAATTTATCTTTTATAATTTACACAATATAAAGATGGAATCCCTTGGCTTCCAAGGCTTCCTTGATTTCCTTGACGTGGTCTTCGTCTCTTGTCTCCATGGTCAAGCGGAGCACGCAGGCATTCACCTTCTTGCGGTTGGCAGAACGGTCGTGGTGTACACCGGTGATGTTACCACCTAATCCAGCGATGACGGAGCAAACTTCCACGAGCTCTCCAGGTTTGTCATCCAGCTCCATCTCGATGGTGCAGAGGCGACCGCTCTTGGCAAGACCACGGGTGATGACACGGTTCAGGATGGTTACGTCGATGTTACCACCACTCACCACGCAGATGGTCTTCTTGCCCTTCACAGGAACCTTGTTGTACATTACGGCAGCTACACTGGCTGCACCGGCACCCTCGGCTACCATCTTCTCGCTCTCGATGAGTTTCAGGATGGCGGCGCAAATCTCGTCCTCGCTCACGGTCACGATTTCGTCCACGTAGTTGGAGCAAGTCTCGAAGGTGATGCTTCCTGGTTCCTTCACGGCGATGCCATCGGCAACGGTAGATACAGAAGGCAACTTCTCCTGCTTGTGGTCGTGAAGGCTCTGTACCATACTAGCCGCTCCCTCTGCCTGAACACCATATACCTTGACGTTAGGGTTCAACGACTTGATGGCGAAGGCGACACCCGAAATCAAACCACCGCCACCTACAGGCACTACGACCGCCTCTACATCAGGCAGTTGGTCGAGAATCTCCAGTCCGATGGTACCCTGACCAGCGATGACGTTCTCGTCGTCGAATGGATGTACGAAAGTGTATCCGTGCTCATCCTTCAGTTGCAAAGCCTTCTGGTAAGCGTCGTCATAGACACCAGGAACCAAGCAAACCTCGGCTCCCAATCGCTTGGTAGCCTCTACCTTGGAGATAGGCGCACCCTCAGGCAAGCAGATGAGGCTCTTCACCCCCATGGCGGTAGCTCCGAGTGCCACGCCCTGTGCATGGTTGCCAGCCGAACAAGCGATCACACCCTTCGCCTTCTCCTCGTCGGTGAGTTGCGAAATCTTATAGTAAGCACCGCGAATCTTAAACGAACCCGTTTTCTGGAGGCACTCAGGCTTCAGATAAACATCACTCTCTGGGTTGATTCTTGGTGTATGAACCAGCTCAGTCTTTCTGATTACTTTGCTCAGCACGAAGCGAGCCTTATAGAAATTGTCAAGTTGTAACATATTCTAATTTCTTAAACTGCTGATATGTATATTTCTTATTTTCTATTCCTTCGGAATGCAAAGTTGCATTATTGGTTTGCAAAGTTACTGCAATCATCGGATAATACAAAATAATTCGATTTAATTTTTGTTTATTCGAGAATATTGTGTAAATTTGTCGGCAAAATAAAATATACCGCTTATGGCATCAAAAGATACGATAATATATAACCATGATGGTATGGAACTTCCGATAGCAAATTGGGGGCAAGATAGCCATTCCTTTGAAGAATTGGCTGAAGTTGTGCAAACTACGCATGATGCAGCGCAAACGTCAGCAGTCAAAGCTATCAATCGAATGCAGACATTGCGCAATTGGCTCATAGGTTATTATATTGTGGAGTTCGAACAACATGGAAAAGACCGTGCGGAGTATGGAACACAACTAATGAAAAAACTTGAGAAAAAAGTAAATAGAGGAGGTATTAATCTAACATTACTTAAGGCATCAAGAAAGTTTTTCTTGTTATATCCTCAGATTTCTGAGAATTTGGAGGCAAGCGTATCTTTGTTTAGTAATATGCCAAATTCAAAAAGTTCGACAGTGTCGAACCTTTTTGTGACATCTGGAAGAATACTTTTGGCTTAATAGGACTGATGTCGATGAAGAAAACCATCCTGATAGTTTGGGCAGTTGTATTCTGCGTGTTGTTGGGGAATTACTTCCTCGACCCTAACCGCATGGATACTCTCAAAGTGCTGCAAGCCAAGGGGGCGCAGACGGGCAAGGACTATATGCTCTCCTCGCTCAACGTCACTGCCTTCGCCCGAGATAAGCGAGAGCTGATGTGGATAGGCACGTCGGCTGGTATCAATGTGTTTGATGGCAAGGACTATATCCAGTTCTATCACGATACCAAGGATACGACGGCTCTGCCCGACGACTATATCAATGTGCTCCACCTCGACAAGCAGGGGCGAATGTGGGTGGGTACCCAGAATGGATTGGCCCGATACGTGGGGGCTTATCGCTTCCATCGCATCGTCCTGCCCGATGAGGCTAGCGGGAATATCGTGGCGATAGAGGATGCCAAGCCTTCGGATTTGCAACCTAACAAGGGGAAAGATACCCTAAATGAGCGTCATGCTGTCTTGGTGAGCAATGGCAAGAAAACTTATTTGATCAATGATGATGATCAGGTGACTGAGGCGAAACGTCAGATTGTGGCCAACAATATGAAGGTGCCATTGCCCGAAACCCTTCCTGTATTGCGTAAGCCAAGAGACATCGTCATCGCTACTTACCGAGACTTGGGTGGCAATCTCTGGGTGGGTTTCCGCAACGCTGGTTATCAGATTATCTCCCAAAACCGCATCGCTTACCAGAAAGCTAACGACAATCCACTGGCGAAGACTACGGCGGGTAAGGATATTATTAGCTTGGAACAGGTGGGGCACCACATCTTGGCTGGCACCACTTTGTGCCTATATGTCTATGATGCACAGAACAAGAATCTGAGCGAGACGTTTTATCGCTCGCTCTTCGATTCTCTGCCCGTTCCCCATAAGCTTGCCGTCAACTATCTCGTGAAATATGATGATAAGCGGGCTTGGGTGATAGGTTCGCATCAGATATTGAGCTGCTATGTGGATGATGACAAGCCGGAAATCGTCAGCAAAACTCCGCTTGAAGCCAAAGGCTTTTCTTCTCCATTTTCTTCAGCATTATCTCCTTCTCATGAGAAGCTATCCTATACCTTTGGCTATGGTGTAAAGGTGGGCAACGACCTCTACGTAAGCAACCGCGGGCAGCACCTCTTGCGCTTTCAGTTTGGCAAGACGAAGCCCGACTCGCTATGGATTGGCTCCAAATGGTATGATGAGGAAACACAGTTGACGGTTCTTCGGAGTGGGGACCTCTTTCTCTTCATGAAGAACATGCACCTCGGCATCCTTTCTCCTAAGACTGGCAAATGGCAGGAGCTAAAGGTGTCGGGCATCCCTGATTATACCAATATCGACCCAGCCTTCGTGCGTCAGGACTCATATGGTGGTATCTGGTTGGGTACCAAGCGTTATGGACTCTATTACCTGGATATGAAAAAGCGCAATGTGCGTCGTCTCGAAACCTTGAACGATGTACACATCCAAGGATTCATGGAAGACAATCGTGGACAACTTTGGGTGACGACCATGCGCGATGCCTTTTGTCTGAATCCGAAGACGAGGGCTATCGTGATGAATAGTCTTGTCTCAGCAAGCCAAGACCCTGCCGCCTGGCAATTCTTCGACAATTCCATCTGTCTGGCGCCTAATGGTGATGTGGTGTTCGGCAGTTCCGATGGTTGCAAGTTCCTCTCTGCACCAGCCATGAATGCCGACTTCCTATCCTCCTTGGTAGGAAAGCATGCCGGCAGGGTGCTCAGCATCTATGGTCTGGAGGCGGAGAAATCCAATGGCAAGGTGATGATCGTGAATCAAAATATCGTCAGCGGTTCTCGTTATACCTTTGCGCACGATGAGAACACGGTGCGCCTTCGTTTCTTCCACCCTAACTACAGTCGCCGTTCGGCATTGATGTATCAGTACAAGTTGGAGGAATTGGACGATGAATGGCGTCAGCCAACCTACGACCATGAGGCTGAGTTCCAAGACTTAGCCCCAGGCAAATATACCTTCCGTCTTCGTCTGGTGTCATCACCCGACAGGCCTCCGCTGCAAGAACGCAAGGTGGATATCATCATCCTTCCTTCCCCGTGGCAGTCGGCTGCGGCATGGTATCTGTACCTCAGCATCGCTTTTTTTATCATCTATCGCATGAACTCCCTCTATCTCAAGAATCGAAAGAACCAACTGCGCTTGTTGCAGGAACAGCGGGAGAAGGAGCGTGAGATTCGTGCCAACGAGATGAATATGAACTTCTTTGCCAATATCTCGCATGAGTTCCGCAACCCTATCACCATCATCGCAGGACCGCTGATAGCGTTGACCTCCGACCGTTCGCTTCCTGCCTCGGTTCACGAAACCTTGAATCACGTGTGCATCAGCGTAAACAGAATGCTGAGGCTGATAGACCAGATGCTCGACTTCAACCAGTTGGAGACCGATGCCCTTAGATTGAAGGTGTCGCAAGTGGATGTGGCAGATGAGCTACGGAAGCAAGTGGCAGCCTTCGAGGAATCGACCAAGGTAAAGAATATCAAGTTGGAACTCGTCATGGCAGAAGGCGATTATCGGGTGTGGATAGACAGCGACAAGCTAGAGAAGATATTGAGCAATCTTTTCACCAATGCCTTGAAGCACACCTCGCCGCAGGGCGTGATTCGTATCTCGGCAAAGATTGAAAAGAGCGAATCCTTGGGAGGAATACAGGAGAATGCTTTGCCAAATTCTCCTCGTTTGGAGATTGCTGTTTTCAATAGCGGCGAGCACATATCCGAGGAAAAAATGCAGGATGTGTTCAAGCGATACTATCAACTTGCCGACAAGCAAACCACCCATCGCTATGGATGGGGAACGGGCATCGGACTCTATTACGTGAAGCGCTTGGTGGGCTTGCATCACGGTGAAATCGAAGTGAGAAATGTCTTTGCATCGGAAGAAAAAGCATCGGAAGAAAAAGCATCGGATGCAGAAACAACTGTGCTTGATGGCGTAGAGTTTCACTTCGTATTGCCTGTGGATAAGTCTATATATAATAAGGTGGAAATCGTGGATCATGAAGAAAAAGTGATGCAGATTCCTTTGGAAGTGAAGAGTGAAGAACGAGGAGTGAAGAATTCCGTGGATGTAAATTCCGATTCTTCCGATCAATCCGATGGACATAAACCATCCGATGAGCATAAAAAGAAGATTCTGATTGTCGATGACGACATAGATGTGGCACAATACATCAGTTCCATCTTTAAGTGTGATTACATCATTGAGAACCGATATTCCGCCGAAGAGGCACTGGCAGACCTAGAACAAGTGAAGCCAGACATCATCTTGAGCGATATTATCATGGGCGAGATGTCGGGCTATGACTTCTGCAAGACCATCAAGAACAATCTGATGTTCAGTCATATCCCTGTCATCTTGATTACGGCGAAATCGAATATGGACGAGCAGGTGCAAGGTTTGCGGTTGGGTGCCGTGGCTTATGTCACCAAACCTTTCGACCCAAGCTATCTGAAAGCTTTGGTAGAGTCGCAGCTGCAAAACGTGCAGACTTTGCGTCAAAGATTGGGAGAGACCACCGAGACGGAATCCCTTTCCGCATCAGTTGCCGATACCCTGTCGGAGCAAGACCGTAAGTTTATGGACGAACTGTATGACTTGATGGAGAAACGCTCAGCCGAAATGGAGCTGAATGTTTCTACCATCTGTCACGACTTGCTGATAAGTCAATCCAAGTTTAACTACAAACTGAAGGAACTCACTGGCGAGACTCCAGGCTCATTCTTCCGTAAGTACAAACTCAACAAGGCAGCGAGGATGCTGCATGAGGGCAAGTACAATGTCTCGGAGATAGCCACGCTGACTGGTTTCAGCACCGCAGCCCATTTCTCCGTGGCATTCAAGAAGCAGTTTGGCGTATC
>DJSH01000002.1:0-1425 GCA_002440225.1 Candidatus Segatella violae | reverse complement strand
TTTTGAATATGGATTGCCTTATGTAAATCTTTCATTCTCGATATATTGGACAAATGTAATTGTGTTACAAAGGTAGTGCTTTTCGGCTTTCTGGGCTTTCGTTTTCTTGCAAACGATTTTCGAAAATCTCCAAAAGTGGCTGATAACAAGGGTAAATATTCTATAACTTGGAAAAACAGCTAAAAAGAGGCAAGCACTTACAGGGATGTTACATACACTTTGTTTCTTGTTCCAATTTCATGAATCGTGATAAAATAATCACATTTTCTTGCCCTCCAAGCGAAAAGGTTTTTGTATCTTTGCGGCACCAAAAGCATTCAATCTGCAACGTAATATCAACTAACTCTTACATTATAATAACAAGGAAATGAAGAAGAATCTTTTATGTGTGGCGTTGGCACTGGTGGCAAGCATCGGTGCATACGCCGAAAAGAATACCGTGAGCTCTCCTGACGGTAAGTTGAATGTCGTGGTAGAGGACCGCGACGGCAAACTCTATTACTCCATCGACTACGCTGGCAAGCGAATGATGGAGGAATCGCAGCTCGGTTTGCTCGCCAATGTGGGCGACTTCAGCCAGGGCTTGACTTACCAAGGCAAGAAGGAGGCGAAGGTGGAGAAGAGCTATGACCTCCGCACCGCCAAGGTTTCGCATGTGGTTTATCATGCCAACCAACTCAATGTGACTTATCTCAATGCCCAAAAGCAGCCGATGACCGTCACCTTCAATGTCAGCGACAACGACGTGGCTTTCCGCTATACCTTCGACCATCTGAAGAAGGCGCAGCATCTCATCGTCAGCGAGGAGAAGACGGCGTTCAACCTGCCAAAGGTCAGCACCACTTTCCTCTCTCCACAATCCGACCCACTTATCGGTTTCGCACGTACCAAACCAAGTTATGAGGAGGATTATCGTCCAGACCAACCTTTGACGGCGAAGTCGCAATATGGACATGGCTATACCTTCCCTTGCCTCTTCAAGGTAGGAGGCGACGGTTGGGTGCTGGTCAGCGAGACAGGTACCCACGGCAACTATCCGGGCTGCCACATCAGCGACTATGATGCAGCGAAGGGTTATCAGATAGCTTTCCCTATGAAGAAGGAGTCGGATGGCTTGGGCTCCACATCGGGTGCCTTCATCCTTCCGGGTTCCACCCCTTGGCGTACCATCACCGTAGGCTCAGACCTCAAGCCTTTGGTAGAGACCACCATCCCTTACGATGTAGTGGAACCAAGATTCGAGGCTTCGCAGCAGTACGGCACGGGCAAGTATGCCTGGAGTTGGCTCATTTGGCAGGATGGTTCCTGCAACTACAACGACCAGAAGCAGTTCATCGACTTGGCTGCTACCATGGGTTATGAGTATGTGTTGGTAGATGCCCTTTGGGATACCCAGATTGGCAGAGACAAGATTGCCGAACTGAG
>DJSH01000063.1:11169-11313 GCA_002440225.1 Candidatus Segatella violae | reverse complement strand
TTTATACCGATTTGGGATATGAGGTCGAGATATTTACCGGTGACGAGGGCTTGAAAGCATATGAGCCAACGGTTGAAGTTCCAAGAAGACGAAAATAATACAGAAATTGATATGATGCAAAAAAAATGGATGATGTTCATTGCC
>DJSH01000063.1:9471-11049 GCA_002440225.1 Candidatus Segatella violae | reverse complement strand
ATGGTGGCGGATGCCAGCATTCTCTCTGCCCCTCTCTATGGCAAGACCATCAATGTGATAGGCGATAGCTATGTGAAGAACCATCGCCGTCCTTACGAGGAGGCTTGGCACTATCTTGTGGCTGAGAAGTATAAGATGAACTATCGCAACTATGGGCGCAATGGACGTTGCCTCGTCTTCGACCGCAGAGCCGAGAACTGGGGCGAGCCTATGCTGGAGTATTACAAGGAGATGAATGACTCCGCCGACTATGTGCTAGTGATAGGCGGTCATAACGATGCCGACTATATCGGTCGTGGCAAGGGAACCATCCTGCAATTTGAGGTCGGACTGGACAGCCTCTGCCGTGGCTTGATAGCGAAATACCCTACGGCTAAGTTGGCTTTCGTCACCCCATGGCGTGTGCCGAGAGCGGGATTCAATGAGGTGATTGCTACGATGGTGAAGGTGTGTGGCAAGTATTCCATCCCTGTATTCAATGCCGCCGAGCGTTCGGGCATCTACGTATGGGATGAGGCTTTCCGAAAAATCTATTTTCAGGGACCTAACGATACCGCCCATCTCAATGCCAAGGGTCATCAGTTGTTCTTCCGTAAGGGAGAGACCTTCCTCTTGGGATTGTAATTGAGATTATCTCAATGCAAGCACTCTGCTGAGAATTAGTTTCTTGTACTCCTTCTTCATGCCTTCGGGCAAGAAGGAGGCATCTATCAGGTCGAGCCATTTTACGATGCTTCGGCGGAACTTCTTGGCAATGTTTGCGATGACTTTTTCGGTAAGTCCAGAGGCAGTCATGACCTTGATGAAGTCACTCTTCTGTATCTTTCTCTTCTTGCCATTGAGTGTCAAGGCCAATTCCTCGGTGTCTTCGGACATTACAATCTTTGTGCAAAGAAGGTCGTATGCAGGGGTGAGCGCATAGCCTAACTTGCGGTTGTTGTAGAGCAAAAAATTCTTGAGATGCATATCGGCATTGCCTGTAATCCACGAGAAGATGACCACCTCCCAATAGTTGATGAGGTCTAATTGCGAGAAGGAAGAATACTTCTTGATAAGTTTGGCTATCTGTTCGTATGAGCCTTTATACTTATATTCTGTAAGGCGTTCTGACAATTGGCACATATCTTCCATAGGGACTTTCTCGCCATTGTCCATACGGTCAATGCGTCGGGTGATGTAGCAAAGTTCACCATCAGCAAAACGTATCAAGCCGTGGGGTACCACTGTAATCTTTGCCGCTTCGGCAAGATGCATCGTCAAATCTTCGATTTCCGGAAGACAACGATAGCGGTCGGTTTGAGGCTTGAGAATATATTTGCCCCATAATCCGACGATGGTAAAACGAGATGGCTCGTTCTTGCCACCGGGATTGACATCAAGCGACAGCTTGGCTTGCACACCAGTCAGGGTGGTTTGGCTGCGCACTACTTGTTTGGCCAAATCACCGATGTCATTTCTCATGTATGGGAGAATGGGTGCCACCTTTGTACCAAAGAGCTTCTTGGCACACGCAGGATGGTAATCTGTTTGTCCTACCTTTAGGGGCTTATAGCAATATAAGCATTTGGAATCGTTTAA
>DJSH01000063.1:1249-9409 GCA_002440225.1 Candidatus Segatella violae | reverse complement strand
ATAAGCATTTGGAATCGTTTAAACAGTTCGGAGAGAGGGTTGTTTTGTTCATGTTAATGCTCCTTTCTTTTATTTCCCTAAGGAATTATCATTTGTATTCTTTTCTGCTGGTATGACACTGACGGCTCCGATGCAATCTTTGCAACAAGCCAATAGAAGCGACATCCTGTCTCTTTGGTTTATCTTCCAACTATTCTCTGCTATGTTCAGTAGCCATCCTTCGGGAATCAATCCGTCGAAGAAGGGGAAGAGTACCGAGTCATGGTAAGGCTCTTGGGATAACGGGAGTGTCAAGCTCACCGCCTCTGCATTTTGCGATGCGAGATAATCTGCATCGTATGCAAAGGTGAAGCCTGTTTCATCTTCTGTTAATAAGCCAACGAATTGATCGTAGAGAAAAATCTTTCCTTGTTTCATTTTTAATCTCGTTTAATAGGTACTGGTCCTACTTCATGTCCGAAAAGCAGGAGTACTTGGTTTACTTTGTCGAGGCGAAGGGTTTCCTTGCCTTGTTCCAGCTCTCGCACGAATCTCAGGCCTACACCCGATTTTGCGGCAAGGTCAACCTGTGTCAAGCCGAATTGCTTGCGCATTTCCTTGATGTAAGTTGATAATGTATTGCTCATATTCTTTGCATTTTCGTCCTTTATATAACTTTTATGGGTATAATTTGCATATAGAGACATGCTTGTTTATACCCTTTCGGGTGCAAATATACAAAGAATATATAAAATTACACCCGAAAAGGTATAAATTATAGTAAGATTTAACTATTTATACCCTTTCGGGGCTTTCTTCGTTGGGCTTTTGCAGAATTATGGTGCCCTCTATCATTATTCCACTTTCTCCCTGTATTTATATACCACGGCATCCAATTCACCCATCATCGAAGGGGCATAGTAGCGATAGAGACTTTTCGAGAACCCTTGGCGAACCTCCTCGTTTGGAAATCCGAGGCGATACATGCGTAGTTTTCGGTTGTACTCTTTGATAGTGAGATAGCCACTCTGATAGAGCACTGGGATTGGGTCGGTAATTTTGTCGGTTGGTACATCGAAGCGACTCTCTCTTGCCCAAAGATTGTCAAGCTGGAGCATATCCATGCCATTCTGTTGCAATAGTTCTATCAAGAACGTCGGGGTACCTGAGGTGAACCAATAGCTATTGAAATCTTTGTCATCCAAAGCATTGATGATGCTATACGGATTGAATATGTCGGGACAATTCGGGGTGAAATGATAGCCATCATAGTGCTCCTTCAATTGCTCGATTGTCTCTTCGATGGTCAAGCCATTGTGCTCAGCCAGCGCCTCGATGCCTTCCTTGAAATCGTTGACGAGTTGCTCCTTGGTGATGCCGCAGATGTCGCTGTACTCATCTTTCATACTGATGTTCTTCAAGTTGTTCAACTCGCTGAAGATGCTGAGCTGGCTAAACTTGGAAATGCCAGTGATGAGGACGAAACGAAGATTTCCCTCTTGTTTTTTTAGAGGGCTAAAGAAATCTCGCATGATATTGCGGATTTGGTCTTGGAGTGTTTTGTCGCTCATGGAATCGTGCATAGGCGCATCATATTCATCAATGAGTACCACTGCTTGCTTACCTGTTCTTTGGATGGCGGTTTCTAATATGGCAGTCAGACGTGCGCTGTAGGCTTTCGATTTATCGGCCTTTAGCCCATATACCTCTTCCTGTCGCATCAAGATAAAATTGAGTATGGCGTGTAGGTTCTCCAAAGAGTAATATTTGCCACCGCTAAATCTAAATGAATGACAGGATATTCCGTCCATTCCTGCTCCAACTTTTCGATGGCGAGTCCCTTGAACAGCTCCTTCTTTCCCTCGAAATATGCTTGAAGCGTAGATACGAAAAGACTCTTTCCGAATCGTCTTGGACGACTCAGAAAATGGAATTTGGCGTAATGTGCCAAACGATATGCTACGTCCGTCTTGTCGGCATAGTAATAGTTTCCCTTCGCTATCTCGGAGAAGGTCTGTATTCCCAATGGATATTTCTTTGCTGCCATACCTTATTATATTTGTCGTATATGGTTGCAAAGATAGTGATTATTTTTGAATAACCGCTATTTTTAGCATAGTATTTTTGGTATTCTTTGCATTTATTCCACGATTAAAGTTTCTCCCTCATGTCGGACATTCACTTTCTCAAAATGATTCATCAGTTCGATGATGTCATCCAAACCCATGCCTTCCGTCAGTTGGAGATAGAGACGGATATGTCGTGAAGCCTCGTTCTGGTAAACCACTTTGAGATGGAAGTGCTGGGCGATAGGGGTCAGGATAGCTTGCAACTCAGCGTTCTCATATACCAGAGGAAGCTTTTTGGTTGATGCACTATCTGCCTTTTCACTAGGTGCAGTGTTTGCGATAGCAGTGGCTTGCTTGGTGGAATCACTGCGTTCCGCAACCAGCTCTTTGTTATTATCAACCTCCTCTTGGTGACTATGAGTTGCCAAGTGGATGGCTGCAAAGGCAATGCCGGAAATCACGAGCACTGCGGCGATTGCCGCCACCTTTCGCATTGGAGACCAAAGAGGAACAATCTTGGAAGATGTTTTCTCTTTATGATCTTGTTCTTCACTCTCCTTTGTTTTCTTCAGTCTTTCCCATTCTTCAGAAATCGAAGGCATAGCCATCTCTTCCTTCGACTTCTTGTAGTCGAGGGCTTCACGAGTTTCTACCATCTGCTGGTAGATTTCCTTTACCTCGGAATCTGTCAGGAGATTATCCTTCTGAGACTCCGTGTAGTTCTCAGGGTGTTCCAACAGGTCGAGCAGTATGTCAAGTTTTTCTTGTTTCATTTCTTCGTTCCTTTCTTTTTTATTAAGCAATTCCCTTTGCTTGGACGTCTTCAAGCGTCGAGAATCACCATGTTTGTAATCATTCGGCAAATCACTATGTTTGTAATCATTCGAAAACTTTCAGTTTCTCCCTCAGCGTTCGCAAGCCTTTGACGATATGCTTGTTTACCGCCGAAATGCTGATGCCGAGTTCTTCGGCGGTTTCTCGATACGAGCAACCTTCGCCATAGCACATTCTGATGACGGCGGCTGTTTGATGCGACAGGTCGTGGTCGATGCAATCCATGGTGGCTTGCCATCGTTCCTCCAATCGGCTGGGTTCCTCCAGTCGGATAGACTCCTCATTCGAAAGTGGGAGAAACTTGATGAGCCTCTCGTCCCTCTTTTTCTTGGAGATGATGTTGAGGCAAGCGTTCTTCACACTTCGCATCAAATAGGCGGAAGCGGTCTCTTCCCGCAAGAAAGACTCTTTTGAAGGAGAATCTTTCGAGATGGATTCTTTTGAAGCCTCAGTCTTTGAGATTGACTTTTTCGGAACCTCCTCTTGCGAGAATTTATCCCACAACTTGGAGAAAACGTCGCTCACCACATCCCTAGCTTCTTCGTTGTCATGGAGCAAGGCAAAGGCTAAGCGAAACATTCGCTCGTAATGGTTGTGGAACAGCCGTTCCAACTGTTGTTCTTTTTCTTCTGTCATTGTCTTTTCTGTCTTGTTTCTACTCGAATTTATTTTCTCGGCTCAGCATGAATATAATAGTAGCTTTTCTGAGGGTTCTCCTTGTCTTTCTTCCATATTAAGGCGACATGAGAACCATTATAACCAGAATTTTGGAAAGGAGTATCAGCATACCAGTACATCACGATGTCTGCATCCTTGGGCAAAGCCTTGAAATAACTACGATACTTTTCTATGTTGGATTCATCCACCACAACGTGCTTGCTGCCCTCGTAAGAATTATACATTCCATAATAGGAATCCATCAAGTCTGCCAATTCTTTCTTTTCTTTCTCCAAGGTCTTCTCCAAAGAACTGTCATTCGAATCGTCATCACTTGGAGTGATCGTCACGATGGAACGCAACTCCACATAAGGACTGTTAGGATATTCTGGAGAAATGCGTGGCGAGAGCAATCTGAATCGCTTGCCTTGGTCGAAGATGCAGCGCATATCTTCATCTGGATTGGAAGGGTGTTGCAAGTCGGACGAACTGAAATCGTAACCTAAGAACCCTTGGTTCCAAAGCGTGACTGCTGTACCAGATCCATAAACGATACGGCCTCCCTTATATCCGTAAGCAGTAATCTGAGTCAGTCTGCCATCTGTATTCACGTGGAAGAAATAAGAGCTCAACTGATATGAAACCTCATGATGACCGGAAGTATTTCGAAGGCTCACTACTCTGTCTGGCATTCCCTGACATGTCCAAACGATGGAATCAAAATATTGATAGTAAGGATTACTTGAAAAGTTATTGCCTTTCTCGTCTGTCAATTCCAATCTCACCTGTCTGAACGATTGAAATTTCGAATGATAATAATCATATCCATCCTCAGCGTTTACGTATGAGCATCGGATGTAGTACTGACAATCGTCAGGGATTTTCGGCTCCTCTTCCTTTTCGCTCTTATCTATGGAATAGGTATTTTTCACGTTGCTCATCTCGTTAGATGTCAAGCGCTTGCGCACTACCAATGCGAAGATGGACTCCACTTTGTTGTCGCCCATTATCTTCGAGCCGATTTTCTCCAACGTATATAGATAGGTATTTTCGCCAGAGTTCTTCCCATCCAATACTTGCAAATATCTCCAGTCCTTGCCGAGATTACTTGGCTTGTCACACAAGATGATGCCTCGCTCGTCGTCATACGACCATGCAAGTTTTTGGAAACACTTTTCGCTCGTTTCTGCATCGCTATAGAATTTCTTCAGTTCACTATTCGACAGAAACTGGTAGATAGTAGGCGAATAACTGCTATAGCCTTTTTGATAATCGTCCCCATCGGAGTTGCTCTCCATGCCTTCTCGATAATCGGAAGTGGAAAGCTTGCCATCCGATTTCACTTGATAAATGCCCACAGGTTGCCAACCATAGTCCACGAGAACTTTCTCCAGTTCTTGTGCAGACAGAGGCTTTGTATCTTGCAAAAGGCAACACCCATCTTCACTTACCACATAAGACTTGTCGAACAGCCCCTTGTTGTTCCAAGGAAGACTATCCAACTCATCGTTGTCACTGCTACAACTCGACATTGCCACCATTGCAAGCATAGCCACAACAAGCATCAGCAATGTCTTTCTTATCAGAAAAATCTTAGAAAGATTACGTTCCATAAACTTAGAATATATCATAACCATGTTTTATTACTTTGGATGATGATTTTTACAATCTGTTTTTCTCTGCCTTACCAGCACCCGTACCCTTGTACTTGCTTCGACTGACATTGAACTTGTAGGTCAATAAGCAAAAGAATTTCCGGGTATCCATGTACTTTCTGTTACTTACATCGCTCGTACCATAGACCAATCGGGAGGATGTGCGATATGTGGCAAATAGGTCATTTGCCCCCATTCGAACATTGAGACGGTCGTGGAAGAAGCTCTTGTTTACCGATACATCCACGCCTCCCTGTGCCATCCATTCCAGCGTCTCGGAATGACCACGGGAATTATAGCTCATATTGAGATTCAACAGCCATTCATCGGGTAATGTAAATGTATTACTGAACATCCCCACAAAGAGTGGTTTCCCATACGATTTTTCTCCGATTTTGAGGTACTGCTTTCTTATGTTGGCATTCAGCACAGGTTGCCACCACCCAATCTTTGGCGAAGCCGTGAACCCCACGTTGAACCTCTGCCCATGCTTCAAATTGCGATATGTGTACATGCTGATGAGTTCGCTGTCTTGATAAGGTTCGATAATCCAATAGCAAGGATCGACCACATAGCGCCAGTTGGCAAACACCTGAAGCCACCTATACCCAATGTTCACCCCGACCTGATGCTCATAGGAAGGCTGGAGCAAAGGATTTCCACCTTGGTAATAATAACGGCTATTGTACTGCACATTGCTACTCAACTGGCTGTAGGATGGTCGATTGACCGTAACCTTATAACTGGCACTCACCTTCACATTCTTCAAAGGGAAACTCAGAGACAAGCTTGGGAAGATATGGTCGTATTTGCGACTTTGGTCAGGCACGAAATACTCCTTCTTTTCCTCGCTCCAATAATCCTCACCCGTATTATAATAGTTGGACGAAACATGCTCGTATCTCAGTCCAGCATTCAGCTCCAGCTTATGCAATCTTGCCGCATAGGTCGCAAAGATAGCCAGATTGCTTTCCTTCACTTGGTCATCGGTCTTGCCAGGCAAGTCATCGCCTTGTTCGTCTATCGTATAAAGGTTGGCACGACAACTCTCGGTCAGCTCATTGCCCACCTTCAGCGAACCTTTCCACATGGGGATGGTGACCACCAGCTTGGAGGCGTGCATCCAACTGTCTGCCTTGAAGTCGGTCTGTATCGTGCGACTGCCTTCCCCATGCACTCCCAATTCCTCCGTCTCTTGCGATAGTCCCGACTTCGTGAGATAGATTTCCCCATTCCAGTCGATGCTCACCTTGCCAATTTGTCCTGCGTAGTAAGCCGTGATGTCGTGGGTAGGACGAGGCTTGAACTTGCAAAACATCTCGTTGGTGTAACTTTCCGCCAAACTTCCATCCTTCCATACATCCATGAGCGAGTTCCACTTTCCTCTACTCCAAGGATTGATGTCCAGTTCATAGGTCGCTCCCACGGAGTGCTTGTCATTGAACACATAGTTGAAGCCCAGACTTCCACTCGTATAGTAATACTTGTTCTTGATGGTCAAGTCTTCCTTTATGTCCATGAGCGTCTTGCCATAAAGCTTGTTGTCGTTGTGCTGGTCTTGCTGGAGCTGAAACAATCCTCCATACAAGGTGGAGAAAATGTCCAGTCCACGATGCCGATATGTCAAGTCAAGCACTTCCCGATGGTTGTCCTGATGGTTACGCTCATACGTTTGTCGGTATTGCAAGCCAAATCCATCCCCTTTCTTTCTGGCGGTCTTAATTTTGATGACTGCATTGTAGGTGGCATCATATTCCGCCCCTGGCTCCGTGATGATTTCAACATGCTTGATGTCGGATGAGCCGAGACGGTCAAGTTCCACGTTTCCCTTTACCTTCTTGTTGTCGATATAGATGAGCGGAGTACCCTTTCCGAGCACTTCCAGTTCTCCATTTCTCTGAACCACTCTTGGCAGTTGCTTCAGCACATCTTCGGCGGAACCCATCTTTGCCAAAGCCGTTCCCTCCACGCGAGCCACGAGTCCATCTGTAGTCATCTTGAATGGCTGGTGATGTCCTTTCACCACCACCTTCTGAAGGTTCATCGTCGCCTCCTTGAGAGTAATCGCCCCTAGCTTGCCAGTTGTATAAGTTCCATACGTCGTATGATAGCCCACGCAACTCACCTTTACGATAGCCTTTCTCGCCTCGCAAGGAATCACAAACTGTCCGTTCTCATTCGTCACGCCTCCCGTAATAAAGGTGGAGTCGCCGACATTGAGCAAGGCTACATTGGCGAAATCCACAGGGCGGCGATGCGTATCGATGATGCGTCCCATCATCTTGGAGGCAGACTTCTGTGTACATTCCACGAAAATATTCTCACCTTCTATCGTCACCTTCATCGGATAGAAACCGATGATTTGCCGAATGGCATCGAGAGTCGTGCGTTTCACGACATTCGTAGTGACGGTGAAGTCCTCTAATTCATTGTACATGAAGTTGATGCGATAATCCGTCGTGTTCTTTGCCAGGAAAGTGAGGGCTTCCGACATCGAAGTGTTGCGGAAGTTATGAGTGATGCGTTGGGCATGGATGGGTAGCAATGGTAAGAAAGCCATCACCACCAGCACTCGTATTTTTTGTCTTATCTTCATTACGTTGTTTATCTGTTTTATTTTCTTCTATTTTTCTCAAAAAACTTACTCGTTTCTACTCTCATATACAAACCTTTTGGGATTCAATCACCCCCTGAACGAAGAAATTTTCTTTTTCTATGTGCAAAAGTATAAAAAATAATGCAGAATCATCTGGTTTTGTTATTAGTTTTATACTCGATTCCTTATTTCAAAAGCAAGGAAAAGCAAGGAAAAGCGAGGAAAGGGTAATGAAAAGCGAGGAAAAGCAAGGAAATGGGGACGGAAACTTGCATATCTGCTTATTTTTTTGTACTTTTGCATCGGATTTAAAGGCAAGGGCGAGCGATGTGTTTAAAGGGCGAGTCGAGCGACAAGCCAATTATGGAGC
>DJSH01000063.1:445-1212 GCA_002440225.1 Candidatus Segatella violae | reverse complement strand
ATTATGGAGCGAGCGATATGCCTCTAAATCCTAAGATAAAAAGATGTATTTATGAGTAGAAAAGATCAGATTGTATCGTTTTTGTGGCAACATGTGTTGTTGCTCGTTTCGTTGTGTGTGATGACCCTTGGAGTGGCAGTTTGCGTGAGGAGTATGCTGGGGTCGAGTGTGATTTCCACTTTGCCGTATGTGTTTGAGACGGCGGGCAAGCAGGGCTTGGGCATTCCTAAGCTCACCATCGGACAATATACTTACATCATGAATGCCGTCCTGGTGTTGGGACAGATCATCGTACTGAGAAAGAAATTCGAACCTGTGCAGTTGTTCCAGCTCTTGGTGGGCTTCGTCTTCGGCTCACTCATCGACCTCAATATGTTGCTTACCACTTGGCTCGTGCCTGTCGATTTGTGGCAGAAGATAGTGTCTCAGGTTTTGGGTTGCACCATCCTTGGCATCGGAATCGCCTTGGAGGTGAGATGCGGTTCGGTCACCATGCCGGGCGAGGGATTCCCTGTCGCCGTGAGCCAGGTTACGGGCGTGGAGTTTCCGAAGGTAAAGATATGCGTGGATTGTTCGCTGGTCATCTTGGCGGTCATCTTCTGCTATGTGTTCTTTGGCGCATGGCAATGGTACATCGTGGGCATCGGAACCTTGTTTGCCATGGTGTATGTGGGCATGGTTGTGAGAATGGTGGGCAAGCATCTCGGATGGTTCGACCGCACGCTGGCTTATCGCCCAGGCTTCAGAAGATACGTTTATGGCTTGGC
>DJSH01000063.1:0-371 GCA_002440225.1 Candidatus Segatella violae | reverse complement strand
AAAAAGCTTTCCTTGGGAGTTTTTCTATTTATTATTTCTTTTGTGGAATCAATACCGATGCGTCAATGCTTACGGCGAGTGCCAAGTCGATGACCAGCATGTCTAATTTACTTATGCGCCTGGTAATACTTTACGCCTCTTTTCACGTTCTCCTTCACAGCCTTGCTGGAGAAGGTGGCGCCAGTCACACCATCCACGTTGGCTGTGGAAGCCTTGCTTACTTTCATGCCATACCATTTTTTGAGCAATCCCGTCTTCACCTTGTTGAAGAAGTTCGGTGTCTCTTGGTTGGCGAGTGGCTCAATCTTCACCACCTTATTACCTTTAATATAGATGTTGAGCGGTGTGTTGCCACGAAATCCTCTCACGTC
>DJSH01000091.1 GCA_002440225.1 Candidatus Segatella violae | reverse complement strand
TCCAAGATGGAGGAAATCTATAAGGTGGTGTTCGTCGTGGACCGACAAGACCTCGACTACCAGACGATGAAGGAATACGACAAGTTCTGCCCCAACTGCGCCAACGGCAACACCAACAGCAGCATCCTGCTCAGACAGCTCAATAACAAAGAAGGCGTAGGAGTCAACATCATCATCACCACCATACAGAAGATGGCAAGCCTGTTGAAGAACAATAAGATAGAGAAAGAAATCTTGGAGAAGACCTTCGTCTTCATCTTCGACGAATGCCACCGCTCTCAGTTTGGCGAGATGCAGCGACGCATCAAGCGCAACTTCAAGAACTACATCATGTTCGGATTCACCGGAACGCCAATCTTCGGCGTGAACGCCTCCACCAACGTGAAGGGCGAAACCATGACCACGGCAGAAGTGTTCGGCGGCGAGCTCGACGACAAGGGACAGCACACCAAAGCCCTGCACACCTACACCATCATCAATGCCATCAACGACAAGAACGTGCTGAAATTCAAGGTGGAATACCATACGCAGACCGCCGAGGTGAACGGCGAGAAGGTAGAAAACACCAACTATCTCGACCCAAAGCGCATAGCCACCAATGCGGAGTACCTGCTCAAACACTTCGACCAGAAGACCAAGCGCACAAGCCCTTGGAAAATAAAGAAGCTGGAGAACGTGGAGGAGGTGGTGAAGAACTACAAGCGCAAGAAGGAAGACCGAGTGGAGGAAATAAAGAGCGACCCGATGGCAACAAGCGGATTCAACTCGATACTGGCGTGCGACAGCGTGCCGATGGCTATAGAATACTACAAGGAGCTGGAGCGGCAGATGGCGAAGCCCGGAGCCAAGCAGCTGCGCATAGCCACCATCTTCACCGCCGCAGCCAACGAGGCGGAGAACGAGGAGGGCTGCATCGAGGAAGACCCAGAGGGCATCAAGACGCTCGACAGCACGAGCAAGGATTTTCTCGAAGAATGCATCAAAAAATACAACAAGCTCTTTGGAACTTCCTACGATACGAGCTCGGATAAATTCCAGAACTACTACAAGGACGTATCCCTGCGCATGAAGAACAAGGACATCGACCTGCTCATCGTGGTAGGCATGTTCCTGACGGGTTTCGACGCTAAATGCCTCAACACGCTGTGGGTAGATAAGAACCTGAGGATGCAGGGACTGCTGCAAGCCTACAGCCGCACCAACCGCATACTGAATGCGGTGAAGAACTGCGGCAACATCGTATGCTTCCGCAACCTGGAGGATGCCACCAACCGCAGCTTCGGACTCTTCGGCGACGCCGATGCCAACAGCATCATCCTGATGCGCACCTTCGAAGACTACTACAATGGCTACGACGAGGACGGCGAGCACCACGACGGCTACAAGGAGCTGGCAGAGAAGATGCTGCAATCGTTCCCACTCACAGGGTTGAACCCCTCCATCCCATTTGCCGAGAAGGTGGCGTTCGTGAAGCTCTATGGTCAGCTGGTCAAGGCGACCAACATCTTGCTGAGTTTCGACGACTTCAACCCCGAAGAGTCTGCCGAGCGGAGCCGCATACGCATCATCGCCGAGGGCGACCGACAGGACTACCAGTCGTGGTACCTCAGTTTCCGTGACGACATCAAGGGCAACACGAGCGATGACTCCACAGGCGAAGGCAACACTGCTGGCGACGCAGGTGGCGATGGAACATCCGAAACCGACGGACTGGAATTTGAGATGGAACTGATAAGCCAAGCCGACATCGACATCCCTTATATCCTCGCCCTCGTGAAAAAATACCACGACAGCAACTGCGAGGACACGCAAATCATCATGGACATCACCCGAAGCGTAACCTCCAGCCCTCGTCTGCGAAACAAGAAAGACCTCATCGACGGCTACATCAAGACCATCAAGCCAGGCAAGGACGTAGACATCTACGAGGAATGGCAGCAGTACATCGGTGAGCAGAAGGAAAAGGAGCTCTCCACCATCATCGGCGAAGAGCACCTGAAGGAGGAAAAGGCACGCGACTTTATGAAGAAAGCCCTCAGAGACGGCTACGTGGAAGAGAGCGGTATGGGAATCACCTCGGTGCTGCCCCCGATGCCCGTGTTTGGCGCAGGCAAGAAGCGAGAGCAGAAAAAGAAATCGGTGATAGAGAAATTCAAGCGGTTCGTGGAGCGATTCGTGGACCTGTAAAATATATGAATGTTTCATATTTAACAAGGAGAATCATTATAAGGAAAAAAGAAAGTAAAAAAATAGGAGCCTATCCCTATAGGTAGGTGCACAATATATAAAAAGCGTTGTCAAAAAAACGTTGGAATCTTATCGCTCAGAAACGACCAAACTTCTAAACAAAGATAAGCAAGAAACTCCAAAAAGATGGCAACAAGCGGCGCTCATGTGTGTAGAAACCAGAAAAATCTACGACGTGGGCAATACTTGTATGTACTATCAGGAGTTTTTGGGCTTTGGTCGGCCTCTGAGCGATGATTGCATATGGGTGTTTGCCCACGCTTTTTTATACAACGACAATGGCAGAAGAGAAGACAAAATACCTAAGAAATCTAGAAATGCTCATGCAGACCTACAAGACCTGCTATGGGGATTGTGTGGGCGACAGAACCATCAACAAGCTGTCGCTCCTCATCGTGATGTTCGAGAGCGGCGAGATGTTTGAGCAGATAGCAAAGAACCTAAAGGAGAACCTCATCATAGATATAGACCGAGATGTGGACTATATCAAATGGGGCAAGCCTGAGACGTGGATGGAGAACAAATCAAAGAACGCACAGACGGCAAACACTTTGACCTATGAGTCGCTCAAGATCGAGAAGGACTCTGTCTTTGTCAACAACATGACCGACATATTGCCACCTACTCCTCAGACAACCACCGACGAGAAGAAGGACAAGAAAAATCTCGTAGGACTCACCTATGCGGAGAGAGACAAATTCAGAGACACCATCAACAATCTGATAAACAAGAACGTATTCAACGACCAAATGCTTGATTACGCCATAGACACAGCGATGAGAAAACTTTGTGCCGCCCTACAGAAGATTCAGAAAATCATCGAGTCAAAACAGGACAACAGTCTTTACGAGAATCTATACAATTCGCAGTCGTTTTATTATAGAAACGCCATAGGCACAAAAGTAAAGGAAGAGCACGAGAATTGGCGAGGCAAATACCTGGACGATGAGATTACAGAAGAATCTCTCAATGAGCATCTGGAGCAAGCCTTGGTAGAACTACTGAAATCGGGTGTCTTTGATGAGATAGAGGCAAATGCCACTAAGGAACAGAAAAGCAAATACAAGGAGGAGATAGATTTCGAGGACTACGATTTCCCAAGAAAAATGAAACCCTACGACCTCTACACTCGCTATAGAACCATCTACGACTTAAAAGGTAAAACGTATCTCGTAAACAAGGTGAAAGCAGGGAAGTTACTGTTCAAGATAAGAAAAGACATCGACAAGCTGGAAGCCTATTTCAAGTTCGACCAAACCATCCTCCATATACATAAGGACATCGTAGCATTGAGAGAGAAAAATAAGATAGAAAGCATCAAGGATGACATTGATTTCAGCCTCTTGGAATGTAATTTCAACGAGGAAGAGATAAAGGCTTCTGGCATCAAGGAAAATGCCAAGACAGCATTGCCAATCATAGAATTGATGATAAAAGATCCAGAGGTACCTAAGGCTTATTGGCTCTGCTTCTACTGCGTATTGCTCGAAAATAAATGGATAGATGACAACATGAATGATTTCTGCAATAGGATGCAAACTCTTTTCGGGATAAAACTAGACAGTAGAGGATTGAACAAGGATAGAAATAAACTAGGAGCAGACATCGAGCAATGGGAAGATACAGATGGAAGGATAAAGAAAAAGAAAAAATTCGGAATAAAATTCAAGGAATACTTAGAATTCTATGGTAACTACAGATTGCAGATGGCTTGTCGATGAGTTAAAACTTAACGTGCCGATTGGAATTTTTCATAGATAATACCACAAAAACACGATAGATAGTACCACAAAAGAAAAAACTTAATACCACAAACTAAAAAGATAGCACCACTCGTACCACTTGGTAGGAGCGGTGCTTTTCTTTTTCTCATACCTTTGCACTCGTCATCCGAGACATGGGGTTTGCAATCTATATGTATTGCAGCCGCCATGCCCGAGTAGAAAGCGGATGCTATTTCAAATTATGCAAGCAACATTGTATAGAGAGTCATTCAGCAAGGACAGGGTGTTCCAAGACGTGCTCGTAACAGACCTCTACAAGTTTTAAACAAAATGTTGAGGGTTGAGGATTTATTCTTTTGACCTTTAACGAGTTATTAATCTGAGTTGAAGCAGTGAAAGCGTAGGAAACGTCCCGGGATAATTTGCGCAAACTAAAACTTACACCACACTCCTTCGCTCCTTAAATTTCAACCAGAATCATGGACAAAGAATTTAAAAAATATATTGAGAATGTAGCAAATGGCTTCGGAGAAATCGCAGAGCTCATGATAACTAACCAGAAAAGACGTGAAAAGCTGCTAGCCGTGCTCACTGCCCGGCTCCCTAAGCGCCATCTCTTGAAGAGCGGCTTAGCCAGCTACGACGGCGACACATTCCTCTTCTCGCCTAGCGACCCAGTGAAGTGCTCGACAACGCCCTTCCGCAGCGTAGGCGTGGCCCAGCTCCTGAGCGACGGAACCTTCGACTTCATCCGAAAGCCTCGCCTCCGTGCCCAGTCGGAGCTCATCCGAAAGCTAGCCCACGGCAGGGTGTCGAAGACCAAGGACGGTGCCATACAGCTCACCATCAAGGTGTTCCAAGACGAGGGCGTGAACATCAGCCAAACCATCGCACAAGAGGCGTTGATCGCCACCAAGGCGGTGGTGGAATGGCAGCTGAAGAGATAATCGAGGCTAAGTAGGGAGAAAGCGTCTCAGCGTCTCAGTCTCAGTTGGTAAAAAATGTCACAATTCACATCAACACCCGCTTTTTATACCTTATAACTTATTGATTATTAATTAGTTATATATTATATATAAGAGAGAGGGGGTAGCTTGAAAAACAACTGAGACACTGAGACTGAGACGCTTCCCCTGTCACATGGCTTATCAAGATAATGACTTAATTCTCTATAAAGCAACGACTTATGAAGAAAATACAAATGACTTACAACATCTTCAGCGGCACCGCTCCGGCGATGCCCAACCCCAGCAAAGGGACAGAATTCATCAAATTTGCCCTCTCGCAGGCATCAAAAGATATGCGAGAAGTGCTCATTCCGATGGCAATTCCCGCATTGGCGGCTCATCTCACCGACGTGAAATTTATGTATTCTGACAACAAATACTACGAAATGTGCGGACAAATGGGCCATCTGATAGGTCCTTCGGGCATCGGAAAGGCACAATTGGGACACCTGGTGGAGGCCATCATGCGACCATTCAGGCAGCACGACGAGGTAGAATTCAAGAAACTCGTCGACTGGCAGCGACAGATGAAGACCAAGGGCGCCAACAAGGAGAAACCCGAACGACCCGACGTGAGCTTCTGGTTTCCACCTGCCGACGTGACCAACGCAGCCTTCATACAGAACGCCATGGCATGCGAGAAACTAGGCGCACGCACCCAATACCTCAACCTGCCCGAGGTGGAGATGGCCGACAAGATGTGCGGCGGGCACAAGCAGGTGAGCCAGATGGTGCGCAACATCTACGACCAGCAGCGTGCAGGCGCCTTGCGTGCCACCGCCGATGGCGTGACGGGAAACCCCGTGCTCCGTGTGAACCTCACCTTCACCTCAACACCCGAGGCGGCTCGCCTCTTCTACAAGAAGGACTTGACCAACGGATTCTTCGGGCGCATCCCCTTTGCCTACAAGGCCAGGGGCGAGAGAAAAGGCAAGATTCCACGACAAGGCACCTACGACGAGGCCTTCCTAGAGCAACTGGACAGCTACCTGCTGCGCCTGGACAACTGCAAGGGCACATTCGTGGTGAAGAAACTTAACAAGGTGGCCGACAAGTTGGCTGAGGAAATGGCTCGCCTAGCCGACCTCGCAGACGACGACATCCTCTGGGAGCTATCCCACCGCAGCATCTTCTCGGCTTGGAAGAAAGGTGCCGTGCTCTGGATTCTCAACGACCAGTCGTGGACAACATCCATCGGCAATTTCGTGGAATGGTTCTGCTACTACGACCTATGGTCGAAGGTGAAGGTGTTCGGCGACATGTTCAAGGGGGCAGACTCGCAGGAGGATGAGGCGCAAAGAAGCGGTCCGAAGAACATGCTCGACAGTCTCGACACTTCCTTCAACGAGCAGCAGCTTGAAGCCCTGCGCCTTCAGCTCGGAAAGAGCCAAGACGGAACAAAGCACCAGCTCCGCGTTTGGAAGAACCGTAATTTCATCACCTACAGCAACCAGACGGGGCTCTACACCAAGACCGAGGAGTATCTCAAAGGGTAGCTAAAACCCTATAAGGATAATGCTTTTGCCCTTTCAGGGCGACATTCTTGCATGCCTATTACCTAGGGCGTTGCCCTAGGCTAGGTGCTTCTGCCCCTTCGGGGCGTGTTGGACAATTCCAACCGTACAGCTTGATATTCTTTGATAATAGTAAAACAAGACAAGAAAGGAAAAAATAAAATGGAAAAAATCAATGTAAAAGAACTCAATGATAACGTCTTCGAGACGATTGGTAAGGAATGGATGCTGGTTTGCGCTGGCGACAAGAAGAACTTCAATATGATGACTGCCTCCTGGGGTTGCCTCGGATGGCTTTGGAACAAGCCGGTGGCTGTGGTCTTCATTCGTCCTGAGCGTTATACCCACGGCATCATCGAGAACAATGAATACATGACCCTCTCTTTCCTCGGTCATAGCGAGGAGGCTCGCAAAATCTATAACTTCTGCGGCTCCAAGAGCGGTCGTGACTTCGATAAGGCGAAGGAGACGGGCTTGATTCCTGTGGAAACCGACAACGGCTGCATCGGCTTCGAGCAGTCTCGACTCACCCTGGAATGCCGCAAACTCTTCAAGGATACGATGACAGCAGAGAAGTTCCTCGACAAGAGCCTCTTGCAGTGGTACGGCGAGAAGGGCGGATTCCATGATGTCTATGTCGTGGAGATTACAAACGCTTACAAGAAATAGTGCTAGATACTTCTATCAATTAGCTAGGTACTTCTATCCTCTAGCTAGGTACTTCTATCAACTAGCCAGGTACGATTAATAATTAAAAGGGAACACGCCATCATGTCTTTGGCTTGTTCCCCTTTTTTGTTTTTTATTACTTTCGACTAATGATACAAACATAGCCTCCAGCATTAGCTAACTTGACGTTCAAAGATTTGGTGGAAGCAATCTTTGTCTTATTATGTTCGCAATCAGTTGCTATAGAATTGGCTTTTTTGCCATCTTTCCAATACTCTAGTTCATAGTTTCCTTTTGGTAAGAAGCTCAAGTCGAGTTGGATGGTGCGCTGTTTGCTGTTGTTGATGATACCTATGTACCACTGCTCGCCCGTCTTTTTGGCTAAAGCTACGTAAGTGTCGGGTGTTCCTCCTAAGAATTTAATGTCATCCCAAGTAGTTGGAACTTTTTGCACAAAGTCTTCGCCCACTTGTCCATATACGTGGTCAGGATGTTCGCAGAAACACATGAATGGGCTTTCATATACTACGAATTTGGCAAGTTCTGCGGCACGAGTATTTGAAACGAGTGTTGGCGATTGATTTTTGAATTGCTTCTGGGTAACATTGAGGAAACCACCAGGAGTATAGTCCATCTGCCCTGCTAACAAGCGAGTGTAAGCCAGCGTCACGTTGTGCTCTGGAGTCATCTTGTCAGACCATTTGTAGTTTTCTTCTCCCATCACGCCTTCTCTGGTTAGCATGTGTGGATAGGTACGTTCTATGCCGTCGGGTTTGTAGGCTCCGTGTAGGTCAAGCATCAGCTCATTGTCTGCAGTAGCCTTGATGATGCGACGATACCAGTTTACCATGTCTTGGTCATCTCGATCCATAAAGTCTATTTTCACTCCTTTAATGCCCCATTTGTGATAGAGTGGGAATGCTTGTTTGTATTGGTCGTTGTTGTTGGCATCTTCACATCTTAGCCATAACCAAATATCCACATTCTTAGATTTTGCGTACTGGATGATTTCTGGCATATTGAGCTGAGGAGCCACCTTGGTGATGTCGGCTTTTGGATTATTGAATTCTCCATACCAAGTCCAGTCTATCAGCATGTATGGCCATTTCTCTTTGGCAGCAAGGTCAATGTATTGCTTGATGACGCTTTGCTCCATCTTTACTTCGCCGCTCCACCAATGATCCCAAGCCGACATTCCTGGCTTTATCCATTCTGTGTTTTTTAAGGCACAGTCTGGGTTGAGTGAACGAATAATTTCGCTCTCTATAAATTTGCCGGGATTGTGCCCAATCATGATGACACGCCATGAAGAGTTCGTTGCCTCGTCAAATCTAGCTTTCACACCGTTCTCGTCTTCTCCCCAAATTGGGGTTAGCTTGGTGTCTAACATTTGGTAGCCTCCCTTTGCTTCCTGGCTTCTACCTAAATAGAAGGCAGGATAGTTGTCTAGGTTGGCTTCTGTGATGGCCATCCAGTTGCTCTCATCTACTTTGATCAAGCCTGGTAAACCAGCATGGATGTCTGTCTTTATGTTCTTGACGGGAGTTTTTTCAAAAACTCCTTCTTGTGATGACTTATAGCTTTTGCCATGATTCTCATAAGCGAAATCAGGTATCCAAAGAATAGACCCCTCTGGAACAGAATATCCAGTAAGTTCTTTGGTGATGTGTCGATTTCCCAATCTTGAGTTTCCATAAAGCGTGTAGCGGAAGGCTACGCCATCGTTCATCACTCGGAAAGCAACATCCATACGGCGATATGGGTCACCTTTTTCTTTTAGGTTCAATGTGAGCTCCTGGTAAGGAACTCGACATTCGGCATGTTTGTTGCGAACTACAGGGGTCCAGGCCTCTATTCCGTTTTTTACCTTAGCATCATTCTCTACGCTAAAATTGCCTTTCATCTCTTTTTCGTCTTTCAACTGAAATCCCATAGGAGATGGGGCGATAAGCGTTTTTCCATCCAGCTGAACAGAGTAAGTTAATTGCTCTTGGTTGGAGACCGCCAAGGCTATGTGCCCATCAGGCGAAAGCACCGTGTATTCTTGAGCTAGTAATGGTGCATTCAAGAATAGGGATGCGAGGATTGAAATAAATATTTTCTTCATACCATTTTTTGTTTAGAACTTCTTTTAAAAAAACGTGCTTGAGCAACAAATTATTGTTCAAGCACGTCTTTTTCTGAAGTATAATAGAATGATTCTTGAAATTTTCAGTCTCAATCTAATCTGTATAATGTACAAGCATGAGGATTAAGGTTGGCTTTTACTTTGCCTTTCACCTTGCCTACTTGCTTATTATCCCAAAGTAGGGTGGCTTTCTTAGCTCCTTTAATACCTAAAGAATTTAATGGTACTTCTATTTGCTGTTTTTGGTCGGAGAGATTGAATATGGCCAAATATGTTGCGCCATTCTTTGCGTCTTTTGATGTTATCGCCAATTTCTTGCCATCATTGAACAATTCTCGAACATGGGTTCCGTCTTTGTGCATCTTCAAGACGCCTTTGTTGGTGAGCAGTGACAATGTAAAAGGATCGATGGTAGGCAAATCGCCGCCAAACATCAGCGGTGAGCGGAAGATGCAGAAGAATGTCATGAGCGAGTATTGCTCGTCTTTTGTAAGTCGAGTCATTCTGTCTTCTCCTCTTTCTCCACGGATGGCAATGTGTCCGAGCGGAATCATGTCGATTTCTGGCTGATGATAGTCTGGCGCAGACAGGTCGTCTATCTTGATGAAATCCACGCCCCATTCAGCATACATATCGAAGATGGAGTTATAGTATTCTTGCGCTCCAGGCTTGGATGCATCTACTGTATAATTGCCGATGACATATACGGGATTGCTCTCGTTGTAACCTCCAGCCTTGTCGTTGGCAATGAACCAACGAATATCTACGACCACATATTCCCATCCATACTGCTTCAAGTTTTTTGCCATGAAGTCGGCGTTGGCTTTGAATATTTTTTAAAATAAGTTAGCATAACTTCTTTTTTTTTCGTTTTCCTGCGATTTTGTGCTATGAATTGCTATGTTTTTCCAAAGATTGTTGTATCTTTGCAGTTAAGCTTCCATAATGGACCCTGTAATTTTAAATAAACACATTATGCCGCAAGAACAAACAGCAATTCGTGAACGCCAGAAGACCCGACTCAAGGAGCCTGGACGTTACGTGGTGATGATGTTCAACGACGACTTCACCCCGATGGACTTCGTGGTGGACATCCTCGAAACCGTCTTCTTCAAGTCGGCGGAAGAGGCTGAGACCATCATGCTGAAGGTGCATCGTGAGGAGAAAGCCGTGGTGGGAATCTATAGTTATGACATTGCCAAGAGCAAGGTGGAGAAAGCGATGGAGCAAGCTCGCTCGCAGAAGTATCCGCTCAAGCTCACTTATATGCCAGAATAAAAAAGAAAGGAAAGAACAAGAATGGATAGTATGGGATTAACCCGATATATGAACGTCTTGATGGATGACGCGATGAAGCAAGCTCGGTTCTTCGACCACGAGTTTATCATGCCGGAGCACTTGCTCTTGTCGCTGCTTCGCCAGTATAGCTTCTGTCAGGCGCTCCAAGAGGAAGGGGTGGATAGCCTGAAGATGCACGAAGACTTGGTGGGATGGCTCGCCAAGCAGGAACGTGTGCCTTCTACCGTGAAGTATCTGCCGGAGCCTTCCTCTCTCTTCAAGACCATGTTTGGTACGGCTTGTGCCCTAGCTGCTGCCGCCGACCGAAAGTTGGTCAACGTGCCCCACTTCGTGCAGGCGATGTTGGGACTGCAAAACTCCGAGGCGGCTTACCTGTTGGGCAAGGCTGTGGGCGACCGACAGGGCGAGTTCCTCGCCAGCGTGGATAGTTTCTATCCGTTGGAAGGTGATTCGGCTGAGGCTAACATGGCCGTCAGTGGCGACTTTGACGATGATTATGATGACGATGACTATGATGACGACGAGGAGGGCAGAAATCGCCAGCCTCAGGACTGGCATCAGCTCGTAACCTGCATCTCCGACAAGGTGGAGCAGCACAATCCGCTCATCGGCAGAGAGCAGGAACTCGACCGCACCATACAGGTGCTCTGCCGTGCCGAGAAGAACAATCCGCTGCACATCGGCGAGCCGGGCGTGGGAAAGACAGCCCTGGTGTATGGTCTCGCCAAGCTCATCAACGATGGTAAGGTGCCTGAGCGCCTGAAGGGGGCTCGCATCTACAGCATGGACATCGCCCAGATGCTCGCTGGTGCCCAGTATCGTGGCGACTTCGAGAAGCGCATCAAGATGGTAATGGAGGGTGCCACCAAGGAGGGTAACTGCATCATCTATCTCGACGAGATACATAATGTGATAGGTGCCGGCCGTAGCTCGGATGGCGGACCGGATGCTTCCAACATGCTCAAGCAATATCTGGAGGCTGGCGACATCCGATTCATCGGTTCCACCACCTACGAGGAATACAATCGCTACATCGCCCAGAGCAAGGGCATCGTGCGCCGATTCCAACAGATAGACATCAAGGAACCTACCGAGGAGGAAGCCATCAAGATATTGGAGGGCTTGCAGTATAAGTACAACAAGTTCCATAACGTGACTTATCGCAAGGATGCCTTGGAGTACGCCGTGCGTGCCAGTGCCAAGTATATCAGCAACCGCTGTCTGCCGGATAAGGCCATCGACTTGATAGATGAGGCAGGAGCTTACCTGGAGGTGCATCCTGTGCCGTATCGCCAACGTTCTTACGTGACCAAGCCGATTATCCAGCAAATCCTCACCAAGGTCTGCAAGATAGATGCCGCCGCCATCAAGGACGATGACAACGAGGCATTGGCTCATCTGCGCCAGCACATGCTCGACAAGATTTATGGTCAGGACAAGGCTGTGGATAAGGTGGTTGAGGCTGTGATGATGGCGAAGGCAGGGCTCGTGGACGATGACAAGCCATTGGCTTCGCTCTTGTTCGTGGGACCTACGGGAGTGGGCAAGACCGAGGTGGCTCGTGTCTTGGCAAAGGAACTCGGTATCGAACTCGTTCGCTTCGACATGAGCGAATACACCGAGAAGCATACCGTGGCAAAGCTCATCGGTTCGCCTGCCGGATACGTGGGCTATGAGGACGGCGGACTCTTGACCGATGCCATCCGCAAGACCCCTAACTGCGTGCTCTTGCTCGATGAGATAGAGAAGGCGCACAGCGACATCTACAACATCCTCTTGCAGGTGATGGACTACGCCAGACTGACCGACAACAAGGGACAGAAGGCAGACTTCCGCAACGTCATCCTCATCATGACTTCGAATGCCGGAGCGCAGTATGCCTCACAGGCTAGCGTAGGCTTCGGTGGTGGTGTGAGCCGTGGCGAGGCGATGTTGGCACAGGTGAAGAAGACCTTCAAGCCTGAGTTCATCAACCGTCTAAGCGACACCGTGGTGTTCAACGATATGGATAAGCACATGGCAGAGTTGATACTCGGCAAGAAGCTCCGTCAGCTCGACCAGAAGTTGGCAGCCAAGAACGTAACCATCAAGTTGACCGATGCAGCGCATGAGCAACTTCTCAAGTGGGGCTTCACCAAGGAATATGGTGCCCGAGAGATGGATCGTGTCATCGGCAATCGCTTGAAGCCTGTCCTCATGAAGGCAATCCTCTTCGGCAAGCTGAAGAAGGGAGGCAAGGCTACGGTTGACTTCGATGGAAAGGAATTAGTGATAAGGGAATAGGTTTAGAGTCAAGAATTAGAGAATTTAAAATCCCTATAAGTATAACGCTTTTGCCCTTACAGGGCGACATACTCGCATGCATTTTACCTAGGGCGTTGCCCTAGGTTATGTGCTTCTGCCCCTTCGGGGCGTATAGATTATTCAGCCGTACTAGTGGAATTCTTTTTGTTCGCTTTGCGAACTTAATTCTCTAAAGAATCATGTTGGAGAGAAAAGTTTAACAAGAACGAAAATTCTCTAATTCTCTAATTCTTGATAAAAATAGAAAGGCAATGGTTTTTGAGATAGACGATAGTTCTGACGAACTTTACTTCCCCGACCCTCATCTAGGTGATGACGACGGGTGTTTTGCGGTGGGCGGCGACTTGAGTATCGACCGCCTGTTGTTAGCTTACAGCAACGGCATCTTTCCTTGGTACAGTTTTCGTGACCAAGACGAGCCGTTGTGGTTTTGTCCGATGCAACGCTTCGTCATCTTCCCCGACGAAATCCACGTGAGCCACTCCATGCGTACGCTCATGAACAAGAACAAGTACAGCGTGGGCATTAACGAGGCTTTCGACGAGGTAATCAGGGCTTGCGGCAAATGCAATCATCGCAACGAGGAGGATGGTGCATGGCTAGGAGAGAACATCATCGAGGCTTACACCGCCCTCCACGATCAAGGCTTTGCCGCAAGCGTGGAGGTATGGGACAATGAGACCGACCAATTGGTGGGCGGTCTCTATGGCGTGACGATAGGAAAAGTATTCATCGGCGAGAGTATGTTCTCGCTAGTGCCTTCTGCCTCCAAGCTAGCCCTCATCTTTCTGGCTCGCTATCTGAAAGAGCATGGTGGCAAGATGATAGACTGCCAGTTGGAGACACCTCATCTCAAGTCGATGGGAGGCAGGTACATCTCGTATGAGGAATACATGAAGATTATGAATGAAGACTTGTAAATGAGACAGCAACGTACTCAAGTTAAAAAACTGATATAAAGGCGTTGCGGAAACATAATCTTATGAATGCACAAAGGCTAGGTTTCACGTGAAGCCTAGCCTTTGTCGTTATCTGTTGTTTTGTAATCTTATGATGATGTGGGGAATTTTAGAAAATCGGCTCACCAATACAGCCGTCTGGTGCCTGGATGTGAAGCAAGGCGCAAACGGTAGGGGCGATGTCCGTCATGTAGCAAGGCTTGGTGCTGGCACCTTGCTTGATGCCCCAGCCCATGAAGACCAATGGGATGTGGGTGTCGTAGCCATTCCATACACCATGAGAGGTTCCCTTCATACCGTGGTCGTAGAAATCTGGTTTCAAGACAACCTGTACGCCGCCGCTGCGCTCACGGTTGAAACCATTGATGATGCGGAATTTCACTTCCTCTGGGATGCTCTCGATGGAGGCCTTCTCCATGTCGCAAGCATAGAGCACGTCCTTGTCTTTCTTCAAGCGGTTTACCACCACCTGCTTTACCTGTGCGTAGTCGAGGCCAAGGGAGTCAATCTTGTTGGTGTCGAAAAACACCTGATAGTTGAACACGCCCTTGATGAGGCTACCTGCTGATGGATATTTTGCTTTCAAAGCCTCGTCGAGATAGTCTTGGGCAGCCTTGTTGCTCCAAGAGCCGGCAGGGATGCGACGATCTTGCAAGAACTTGGCGTTGTTCATGCCACCGTGGTCTGCGCTGAGGAATACGAGATAGTTGCCCTTACCCACCTTCTGGTCGAGATAAGCGAAGAAATCAGCGAAATCCTTGTCCAGTCGGAGATAAGTATCCTCTATCTCCACGGCGTTAGGACCTACCTGGTGACCGATGACATCGGTGCAGGAGCAACTCACAGCCAAGAAATCGGTCTCGTTGCCACCGCCCAAGTTCTCGCCAGCGATGGCTGCCTTAGCCATTTCCAATGTGTAGCTGTTGCCGAATGGAGTGCTGCGCAAGATGTCTGTGCCATATTTCTTGTAGAGGGTAGGGAGGTCGAGCGGAAGGGTAGCCTTCACACCAGGCTTCACGCCGTCCTCATAGTCGTTCTCGTCGGCAGTGCTCTCCTTGTAAGTGTCGATAGGATAGAGTGTGTTCCATTTTTCTGAGAGATACTTCTTTGGGAGGTTCTGCTTGTTGAACTTGTTCACCCACTCAGGCAACTTGTCCATATAGAAAGAGCTGGTGATGAACTTGCCGTTTTTGGCGTCAAACCAGTAGGCGCCATTGGCGTGATGGCCGGCAGGAAGGATGGAAGCACGGTCCTTGATGGCTACGCCAATCACCTTAGAGCGGTCGTTGGTGGCGATACGAAGCTCATCGCCGATAGTAGTACACCACATGTTGCGAGGCGACTCATAGCCAGCCTTGCCATCAGAGCCTACAGGCTTCACGGTGTAATCTTCCGTACAGTAAGTCACCTTGCCATCCTTCATGAAGTTATTGCCAGCAATACCATGGATGGAAGGCACAGAGCCTGTATAGATGGAGGTGTGACCGATGGCTGTTACGGAAGGGATGTAAGGGATGCGACAGTTCTCGCAACTGAATCCCTCGTTCAGGAGCCTCTTGAAACCGCCCTCGCCGTAGCGAGCCTGATAGCGATAGAGGTAATCCCAACGCATTTGGTCAACAACCAAACCTACAACCAGCTTTGGTCGGGCTGGCTGAGCTTGTGCTGCAGCGCAGAAAGCGCAGAGCACGAAGATAAGTTTAAAAATCTTCTTCATTTTTCTTATTGTTTTAATGATGTTTCAATTCTTCTGTCTTGATGCTGTCTCAATTCTTGAATTTTGATAATGTTCCTGTTATTGAAACTCTCATTTTCTAGATATGAGACATGATTTCTTGAATTTTCTGATTACTGAGACGGATAAACGTTTCAACTAAATCGTGTGCAAAGGTACGACTTAATTGTTACAAAACAATGAAAAGCGAGTGAAAAGTGTGATTCTGCAGTGATTCAACTGAGATTTTTTGCTTTTTAGAGAAAGTGGCTTAGGGGCGGGGCATCTTCCAATATTCCAGTTCTTCCAATATTCCAAAAGAGGTATGGTTCTGCCGATTCCCTTTTTAGAGACTCTATAAATACTTATTAATTAGTTAGTTATATATAATATATATGGAAATGGAAGCCTCGAAAATTTAATTGGAAGAATTGGAATTGGAAGATTCGCATTTGTTTGAGCGTCTCAGTCTCAGTGTCTCAGTTGTTTTTTAAGAGGGTGCTTTTTTCTATCTTTTATTATTATATTATATATAACTAATTAATTATTAATAAGTTATAAGAGTGTAAGAAGCGGGTTTGAATATGAAATGTGACATTTATTTTCAACTGAGACTGAGACACTGAGGTCTGGAAATGCGATTCTGGACACTCCGCCAATTGTCCTTGCAATTTCCTCAAAAATCCCCCATAGCCTCTTCTCTACAAAGCCCCTTTGAGCCAGTTTTGGAGTTTATGTTTTGATTTTCCCAATTAGGAAAATATTTTTTTCTAGTTGGAAAAATCAAAAAGTCTAACTGATACCGTACATTTGGCTAGGCTCTCGGTTCGATTTTACATTCTTGCCTCTCGTTTTCTTGCATTGTAATTGGAACAAAATGAGCAGGAGTGAGTGAACTCTGAGAAACAAAAAAAAACAGTTAAGCGATGATGCTTAACTGCCGATTTTTTGTACGTGGACCAGCTAGGGCTTGAACCTAGGACCTCCAGATTATGAGTCTGTTGCTCTAACCAACTGAGCTACAAGTCCGAGAATTTATTGCAAATTCGACTGCAAAGATACTAGCTTTTTGGCAAATAACCAAATATTTTCGGGAAAATCTTTTCCTTGGCTATATTTTTGTAGCTAAAAATGGTGGGGATGAGAGTTTTAATGAACGATTTTCATATAAATTAATAACAATAACTAGAGATAAATCAGAATTTTGCCGTATCTTTGCACCCATCATTCGCGCACGTGTGCGTACATTCAGGTGCGTACTTTGAAACAAGAAGCATATTAAAAGTAGGAAGAAGTATTTCTCTTAGAAAATGGAAAAAGATAAAAATGTGAATTTCGGTTTGACCGACGAACAAGTTAAGCAAAGCCGAGAGCAGTATGGACGCAATGTCCTGACGCCTCCGCAACGTACTTCATTATGGAAACTCTATTTGGATAAGTATCGTGATCCCATTATCCAGATTCTGCTCGTGGCGGCGTTTGTTTCCTTGGTTCTTGCCTTCATCGAAAAGAACTTCATGGAGACCATCGGTATCTTCGTGGCGGTTTTCCTTGCCACTACCGTGGGCTTCTGCTTTGAGCGTGATGCCGCCAAGAAGTTTGATGTACTCACAGCCCTTGGCGAGGAGCAGCCTGTCAAGGTGCGCCGCAATGGCAAGGTGATGGAGATTCCTCGTCACGATGTCGTGGTAGGCGATGTGGTGCTGATAGAGGTGGGCGACGAGGTGCCAGCCGATGGTAAGCTGGTTACGGTCACTGACTTGCATATCAATGAGTCGGCTCTGACAGGTGAACCAATCGCCGAAAAGACATTGCAAGAAACGGGCGACGGAGCTTATCCTCCTAATGTGGTGCTCCGTTCCACTATGGTGATGAATGGTCGTGGCGAGTTTGTGGTTACTGCCGTAGGCGATGCCACAGAGATAGGAAAGGTGGCTCAGAAGAGTACGGAGCAGACAGCTGTTCAGACTCCGCTCTATGTGCAACTCGACAAGTTGGCGAAGATGATTTCCAAGGTGGGCTCCGTCGTTTCGGTTGCAGCCTTTGTTATCTTCCTCGTGCATGATATTCTTACCAACCCAGCATGGGGCGGCAAGGACTATTTCTATATGGCGGAAATCGTGTTGAACTACTTCATGATGGCGGTTACGCTCATCGTGATGGCTGTACCAGAGGGCTTGCCGATGGCAGTGACTCTCTCCTTGGCACTCAATATGCGAAGAATGCTGAAGTCTAACAACCTTGTTCGCAAGCTTCATGCCTGTGAGACGATGGGAGCCGTGACCGTGATTTGCACCGACAAGACGGGTACGCTGACCCAGAACCAAATGCAGGTGGGTAGCCTGGAGATGAAGAGTGGCGATGAGGCTCTGCTCGATACTGCCATCGCCCTCAACTCTACCGCAGAACTCAATGAGGGTAAGGCTATCGGAAACCCTACCGAGTCGGCTCTCTTGCTTTGGCTCCACGACCATGGCAAGGACTATGCAGCCTTGCGCAAGCAATTCAAGGTCATCAAGCAGTTGCCTTTCTCTACCGAGCGCAAGCTGATGGCTACGCTCGCCGAGGTGAATGGTGAAAGCTATCTCTTCGTGAAGGGTGCTCCTGAGATTGTGATGAAGAAGTGCCAGATGGATGAGAAGATGCAGAAGCAGGTGCAGGAAGAACTCGAAGGCTGGCAGCATAAGGCGATGCGAACGCTCGCTTTTGCCTATAAAAAGATAAATGTAGGAAATAACTCAGATAAAGCAGCTCATACGGCAATTTCTGTTGATGCGAAAGCTCTTTTTGAGCAAGTTGCAAAGGATACCGACTTGTCACTTCAAGCTATTGCTGCCATCAACGACCCAATCCGTCCTGATGTCCCTGCTGCCGTGCAGGAATGTCGCCAGGCTGGTATCGAGGTGAAGGTAGTGACGGGCGACACCGCAGCCACTGCCATGGAGATAGGCAAGCAGATAGGTGTGTTTGAGGATGAAACGGAGAACATCGGTGCCGATGGCGAGATGACTTCGCTCGACGAGCAGATGATTACCGGCGAGCAATGGGAAGCCCTCTCGGATGAGGAGGCTTACGAACGTGCCAAGGACATCCGAGTGATGAGTCGTGCCCGTCCTACCGACAAGCAGCGACTGGTGGCTATGCTCCAGAAACGTGGCGAGGTGGTTGCCGTGACGGGAGATGGTACCAACGATGCCCCTGCCCTCCACTATGCCCATGTAGGTTTGTCGCTCGGCTCGGGCACATCCGTTGCCAAGGAGGCTTCGGACATGACCTTGCTCGACGATTCGTTCAAGTCTATCGCCAATGCCGTGATGTGGGGCCGTTCGCTCTATCGCAACATCCAGCGCTTCCTCTTCTTCCAGTTGGTGGTCAATGTGGCTGCCTTGCTGCTAGTATTGGGTGGCTCGGTGCTGGGTACGGAGATGCCTCTTACGGTGACACAGATACTCTGGATTAACCTGATTATGGATACTTTTGCGGCTCTTGCCTTGGCTTCGCTCCCTCCATCTCACGAGGTGATGAAGGACAAGCCCCGCAAGGCAACAGACTTCATCATCACCAAGCCTATCGGTTGGGGCATCCTCTTCTGTGGCATTGTGTTCTTCCTCATGATGTTTGCCTTCCTCGTTTATTGCGAGCGCAGAGGCAAGGGTGGGGTAGATACCCATGAGTTGACTTGGTTCTTTACCACCTTCGTGATGATACAGTTCTGGAACCTCTTCAATGCCAAGGCACTGGGCAGCAATCATTCCGCCTTCCGCCACTTCTTGCAAGATAAGGGCATGATACTCGTGCTAGCCATTATCTTCTTCGGTCAGTGGATTATCGTGACCTTCGGTGGAGAGATGTTCCGCACCGTGCCATTGTCACTCTCGGAGTGGGCGATTATCATAGCCTCTACCTCGGTAGTGCTGTGGGCAGGAGAATTGTGGCGAGGCATCAAGCGATTGCATCGCAAGTAAATTGTAAGCAAGCTGATGTGTTTCTCGCAAAGATTCGCAAGCAAGTAAGATTATTAATAGATGAAGACAGTATATTATAATATGAATGATAGGCTCAAGGCTGCCGCTGCACCAGATGGGATGCAGTTGCAGGCTTGTGTTGCTACCATCGGATTCTTTGATGGTGTGCATCGGGGGCACCAGTTCTTGATTCGTCATTTGGTGGATACTGCCCGACAAGACGGCTTGGCTTCTACGGTGATAACCTTTGATGAGCATCCTCGCAAGGTGCTCCAGAGTGATTACCAGCCTGAGATGCTCAGTACGCTCGACTCCAAGCTCCTCTTGCTCTCCAAGACGGAGGTGGACAATGCCGTGGTGTTGCATTTCGACCGACAGATGGCTGCGCTCTCGGCTCGTGAGTTTATGCAGCAGGTGCTCCATGACCATCTCAACGTGAAGAAGCTCTTCATCGGCTACGACCATCGGTTCGGGCATAATCGGGCGGATACCTTCGACGATTACGTGCGCTATGGCGAGGAGATGGGCATCGAGGTCATCAAGAACGAGGCGTTCCAAATAGACGGCATCAATATTTCCTCTTCCGTGATTCGCTCCTTCCTCAAGGAAGGCGAGATAGAGATGGCGAACAGATGCTTAGGCTATCCTTACACCATCATCGGAAAGGTGGTGAATGGCTATCATGAGGGGCGCAAGTTGGGATTCCCGACTGCTAATCTCGACATGTCCCACTTCGGACAGCTGATTCCTGCCCCGGGGGTGTATGCGGTAAATGCTCGTATGGAAAATACGGTGGTGTGGAAACATGGCATGATGAACATCGGCACCCGACCAACCTTCAATGGCAAGGGGATAACACTGGAGACGCACATCTTCAACTTTGATGGCGACATCTACAATCAGTTGCTCCTCGTCAGTTTCGTGAAGCGAATCAGAGGAGAACGGAAATTTGATGGTCCAGAGGAGTTGGCGTTGCAACTGAAGGAGGATGAAGAGACTGTGCTAAGTCTCTTCGACAAGGAAGCAGAAAGATAGTTTTGTTGCTTCCATCCTTCTTTGTTGCTGATTGCAAATCCGCAGAACGCCTAGCAGGAAAATTCTTAATTCTTAATTTTTAATTATAATATCGATGGGAAAGATTAATTTGAAGAAAGGTATATTGGATGTAATCCTATACATTATTATATTTGTAGTGGTCCAAATAGCCGTGACTTATGCAGGTGCCGGCATTTGGGCAGGAGTGAAGCATGAAGGCTACACAAGTGTGTTGAATATAATGCTTTCTGGTGCCAATCCGGTGCTCTTGGCATTGACTACCGTGTTTAGCAACATCATCACGCTCGTCATCTTCCTGAAGACGAAGTGGACACCACTTACTCGTGAATACTTGCTTTCCAAGCCTTGGATTACGCTTCTTTGGGTAGCCCTCTTTACGTTGGGTGCCATCATCCCTTTGGAGTTCACCTATGAGCATCTAGGTTTGGAGATGGATGCGAATACATCCAGGGTGTTCGAGAGCTTGATGAAGGAACCTTGGGGCTATGTGGCAGTTGGCATTCTAGCTCCATTGGCAGAGGAAATCGTGTTCCGTGGAGCCATCCTCCGTACCTTGCTGGGCATGATGAGCAAGAAGAACCATTGGGCAGCTATTCTGATTTCCGCTGCCATCTTTGGTGTAGCTCATGGCAATGCAGCCCAGTTTGTCAACGCCCTCTTGATGGGTCTGCTCTTGGGTTGGATGTATTATCGCACCAAGAGTCTCGTGCCAGGCATCTTGATGCACTGGGTCAACAATACGATGGCTTACATCCTTACCAATATCGCCCCACAGAGCGATGGCAAGCTCATCGACCTCTTCCATGGCGATGAGAAGACGATGTATTACGCCGTAGGTTTCTCCCTCTGTATCTTGATACCAAGTTTCATCCAGATGATGATGAGGTTGAAGAAAGCATAACAATAAAGGCTACCTTACGAGGCAGCCTTTATTGTTACTTGCTGAACGTCACATTTTCCACATGGTCGTTCTGATAGATGTTCGCCATGTCGGCGGTCTTATACCACTTTGGCTTCTCCTTCATATCATCCGAGATAACCTTTCCATTTTTGCATTTATATGATAGCCTTATTGTGTCACAGGTATCATGTATGATAGTTTTTCAGATAAATGAAAATAAAATTTTATTCGAATGAAGATAATTGAATGTAAGATAGTAGGCAAAAAGAGCCAGGAGGCTTGTGAGGATGGAATGGTCGTGACCGACGATTTCATCGCAGTGATTGATGGGAGTACGAGCAAGACTCCCAAGCATCTCAATCCCGACATGAAGAATGGGCGATACGCCATGCTGCTCATCTCGGAATATATTCGAGAGCAACTGAAGGCGGATGCGTCTGTGGATGACTTCTGTCAGGAGGTGACGGAGTGTCTATATAATAAGGTGTATCAGCCACTGGGTGTGGCGGAACGGTTGGCACAACATCCCGAGGAACGACTCACGGCTTCGGCTATCCTTTATAGCCGGGCAAGGAAAGAGGTCTGGATGGTGGGTGACTGCCAAGCCATCATTGGTGGAAAACTCTATGAGAATGGGAAACCATACGAGGAGAAGATTGCCCAGAAGCGAGTGGAGTTGATTCAGCAGGGAATGTCGCCAGCTGAGGCTCGTAAGCAGATAGAACCGTTGTTGGTAAGAGCGATGTTGGAGGGGCAGAACAAGACTTATACCGTCATTGATGGATTTCCTATCTATCGTGAGGGGGTAAGGGTTGTTGCACTTGGCGTTCTAACAGCATCCGAATCTGATTCTTCAATGGTAGTTTTGGCTAGCGATGGCTACCCTTTCCTCAAGCCAACACTCGCTGAGAGCGAGGAGGCATTGGCTAAGCAAATCGCCAACGACCCTCAGAACATCAAGTACTTTATCGCAACCAAGGGCATCGTGGAGGGGAATCAAAGCTTCGACGACAGAACGTATATTCGAATCAAAGTGTAATCTTTTCTTGCTTTATTAGTTGCTCCTTGGGTCTTGCCAAGGGAAAGAAAAGGGTCACCTGCAAAAGTGTGTG
>DJSH01000061.1:21123-25647 GCA_002440225.1 Candidatus Segatella violae | reverse complement strand
GTCCAAGACGATTCGGAAAGAGCCTTCTTGTCTCTACATTAGAAAACTATTTCCTTGGAAGAAAAGAGCTGTTCAAGGGATTGGCAATGGAAAACTTGGAGACGGAATGGAAGCAATATCCTGTGTTCCATATAGATTTCAGCGTAGGCAACTATCTGAACGATGGTGCGCTGGAGGATATTCTCTCAGGAGAAATTGCGGGATGGGAACGTCTATATGGTGTAGAGCGAGTTTATGAAGACTTGGGCAAGAGATTTCAAGCGGTACTTCGTGCTGCCCATGAGAAAACAGGCTTGAGATGCGTTGTCTTGATTGACGAATACGACAAACCTATCTTGGATGTGCTCGACTTAGATTATCAAGTGGAACATTTAGGCAAGACCATGACATTGGAGGAGAAGCATCGCAACATCATGAAGTCTTTTTATACGACTTTCAAGGGAGCTGACGCAGACCTTCGCTTTGTCTTTTTGACTGGAGTTACTAAGTTCTCTCAAATCAGTATGTTCAGTGGCTTCAATCAACCTGATGATATCAGCTTGAATAGTAAGTATGAGGCAATTTGTGGTATTACAAAGGAAGAGTTGGTGAAGTTCTTCTCCGAGCCTATCAAGGAGTTTGCTGAGGTGGAAGACTGTAGTTGCGAAGAGATGCTGGAGATACTCAAACGCAAGTATGATGGCTATCATTTCGGAAAACGTCTCATTGATATTTTCAATCCTTTCAGCATCCTCAATGCCTTTAATCAGATGGATTTGGGTAGTTTCTGGTTTAAGAGCGGAACGCCTACTTATTTGGTGCGCTTGCTTTCTCATTTCAATCAGAACCTGAATGAGTTGATAGGTAAATATTATGCTGCCAGTCAGTTTGATGACTACAAGGCGAATGTGGAGATGCCTTTGCCGATGATTTACCAGAGTGGTTATCTCACCATCAAGGATTACGACAGACTTACCCATTCTTACCTCCTTGACATACCAAACAATGAGGTACGTGAGGGATTGCTAACCATCTTGGCAAATGACTATCTCAAGACCAAGGAAGATTCTGCCTCTTGGCTCATTCAGTCTGTGCATCTCTTGCTTCGAGGCAAGTTGCAGGAGTTTATGGATGGCATGACCGCATTCTTGTCAGGCATTCCGTATAGTGTGCGTCGTAGAAATGACGAACGTGAGTATGAACGATATTTCGGTTACACGTTCTTCTTGCTGTTGAAAATGTTGAGTTGCTACTTGGTATATCGTGAAAAGGAAACGAGCCAAGGTAGGGCAGACTGTGTATATGAGACCCCGAATGATGTGTATATCTTTGAATTCAAACTGGATGGCTCTGTGGATGCTGCCTTGAAGCAAATAGAGGAAAAAGGATATGCAAGGGAGTATGCCGAAGATTCTCGCAAGATACACTTGGTAGGTGTCAACTTCTCTTCAGAGAAGGGAACGATAGATGATTGGAAGGAACTATAAAAGGATTATAATAATAGGATAATATATATAATAAGGTATGAAACGTTCGCTCAACATATTGTTCGTATCGATGCTCTCGCTCATGGTTGTGTTCCTGAGTGTGGGCACTACCTTCATGCACTGTCTTCATTCTAACACAGTGAAGATGGGTGCCGTGGAAACGATGGCGAAGATGGATTGTTGTGCGGATAAGAAAAACGAGGGCAAGCAATGGAAGTCGCATTGCATGGAATACCAACAGGTGAAGCTTTCACCTACGCTTTCCGTACAGAAAGTTGATTTCGATACGGCACCTGTATTCGCTGGTGTCCAGCTCGGTACTTGGTCACTTTTGCCTCGTCCTGTAATATGTAGCATCCAAAAGGCTAGATATTGGAACATCAAGGTTCCACATTCGCCCCCAAGGGCTTATTTAGCCATGCTTAACACGCTGATTATTTGATTTTTCCTTAGTTTGCATATAGGTTGCAAAAGTTTTTTCGTACTTTTGCAGCCAAGATTGTCGTATAGTTAAACTTGGGGAATATTGGAGTAATTAAGGGATGTGATACTTCCCATAAGCTTCTTGGGTTCCCTTCTAAAAAATAGGAAAAATTAAAATGTATTCAAGATATATATTGCTCAGTGCCTTGCTCGTGGCTGGTACTGGGGCTTATGCTAATAATATAAAGGTTGGGGAAGAGTCTCAAACTCAAAATATAAATTCTGAGAATTCTGCTTCCCAAGAATCCTCTGTAGATTCTACCTCTCAGGATTCCATTTTTAAAGACCAAGAACTGACGGAAGTAAAGGTCGTGGCTCGCCGTGCTGGAACTTCCCGACTGGCAGGAGCCGTGAATGGCATTGCCGTCAATAAGGACGAACTCTTCAAGGCGGCTTGCTGCAACTTGGGTGAGAGCTTTACCACCAATCCGTCGGTGGATGTGGCTTACAATGATGCCACGACGGGAGCAAGACAAATCAAGTTGCTCGGTCTTTCGGGTACCTATGTTCAGATGCTTACCGAGAATCTGCCTAATTTCCGTGGAGCTGCAATCCCTTACGCCCTCGGCTATGTGCCAGGACCTTGGATGAAAGGCATTCAGGTATCAAAGGGTTCTGCTTCGGTAAAGAATGGCTATGAGTCGATTACGGGTCAAATCAATGTGGATTATCTTCAGCCAGAGGATGAGCAACAGGTAGAGGTGAACCTCTTCGGCGATACCAAGAGCCGTATCGAGGCAAACGCCGATGCCAACATACATCTCTCCGATAAGTGGGCGACGGAAATCTTGCTCCATCATGAGAATATCCTCAAGAACCATGATGACAATGGCGATGGATTCTACGATATGCCGGGCAGAGAACAGTATAATGTGCAAAACCGATGGGTATATAAAGGGGATAAGTACATCTTCCACGGTGGAATTGGAGCCTTGAAGGAGATTCGTACAAGCGGACAGGATGCAGAGCATGTTCATTCGCACGAGACAACAACTCAGAATGGTTCTGCGACATCATCTGATAATGGTTCTGCATCATCTTTCGATACAGCCAATGGACTTTATAGAATCAAGCTCCACACCAACCGATACGAGGGGTATATGAAGCATGCTTTCATCTTAAACAAGGAGCATGGTACGAACATCGCCTTGATGGGATCGGCTGCAATGCACCAGCTCGATGCCCAATATGGCAACGAGCTCTACGATCTTAATGAGAAGAACGTGTATGGTTCATTGATGTTTGAGACCAACTTCACTCATCAGCATAACTTGTCGATGGGATTGAGCGTCAATCACGACTACCTGGGACAGCGCACGAATGTGAATGTTTATCCACAAGTAAATACAGACCAAAGACCTCCATACATCTTGTCGGAGATGCAACGTCTTAACGAGAAGGAGACAACTCCTGGTGCATACGCTCAATACACCTATACCTTAGGTACGAAGCTCACGGCGATGGCTGGTGTTCGCATCGATCATAGTTCCCTTAATGGCACGTTCTTCACCCCTCGTTTCCATGTGAAGTATTCGCCGATAGATGCTGTCAGCATCCGACTCTCGGCAGGCAATGGCTATCGCACAGTCTTCGGATTGGCGGAATATAATTATCTCTTGGCGAGTGGTAGGGAATTTCAGATTACGGGTGATGGACTCCAACAGGAGGAGGCATGGAACTATGGCGTGAGCACCGCTTTCTATATCCCGATGTTTGGCAAGACCTTGAAGCTCAATGCCGAGTATTACTATACCGACTTCAAGCATCAGGCGGTGGTGGATTATGACTATAATAGCGGTTATATCTTGCTAGACAACTTGCAGGGCAAGTCTTATTCGCATACTTTCCAGATAGATGCTTCCTATCCTCTGCTGAAAGGCTTGGAGATTACGGCGGCTTATCGTCTGAACAATGTGAAGTGTACTTACGGCATCGACAAGGAGTTGAAAGAGAAACCATTGACCAGCAAGTACAAGGCGCTCTTCACTGCCTCTTACAAGACTCCATTGGGACTATGGCAGTTTGATGCCACGGTACAGTTGAATGGTGGCGGAAGAAATCCTGAGCCTTATCAGTTGGCGGACGGCAGCCAGTCGTGGTCGCCTCGTTTCCATAGCTTTGAGCAGGTGAGTGCGCAGATTACCCGATGGTTCCGCCATTGGAGCATCTATGTGGGAGGCGAGAACCTGACAGGTTTCAAGCAGAAGACTCCTATTTATGGTAGTAACAACCCTTGGGGCAAGGACTTCGAGCCAACTTTGGTCTGGGGGCCTGTGGAGGGACGGATGTTCTATGCCGGAGTGAGAGTGAAGCTTTAGGAAGTAATGCGAAGTGTTAAGTGTTAAATGTTAATTTAAAGGATTAAGTTTAATTAGAAAGTAGAATTTCAATAATTTAAATAATAGAAAATTATGAAGAAAATTTTATTAATGTTCGTGATGACGATGGTGGCAATGGTAACTTTTGCCAAGGACATCAAGACCGTAGTGTTTACGACCACCCCACAGATGCACTGTGAGGCTTGTGAGAACAAAATTAAGAATAACCTCCGTTTCGAGAAGGGCATCAAGAGCAT
>DJSH01000061.1:0-21038 GCA_002440225.1 Candidatus Segatella violae | reverse complement strand
CTCCCGAGAAACTCCAGAAGGGTTTCGAGAAGTTCGGTTACAAGGCTCGCATCTTGAAGGATGGCGAGAAAGTCGAGAAGAACACTGAGGAGAAGTGTGACTTGATGTAATTTCGCTTCTATTTCCTTCCAATTTGTCAGCAATGATTAAATTATTTATCCTTTGATGTCAATTCGGCAAGGCTCTTTGTCAATTTTGGCAAAATCTGTTTACTGCTCTGAGACAAATTCCGTTGGCACGTAAGTTGCTCAGTAATAGAGTGAAAGCTGAAGCCGAAAGGGCAAGGGGAACGAAAGAGAACCCTAATAAATAACAGTTGAGGGTTTCGAAAGATTCCCGGAGCCTCGGAAGCCGAAGCAATCACTTTGAATTTGCGATAAGCAAGCGATTGGTTAGCACAAAGGAGAAGTAAAACAGGATAAACAAAGAACGGATAAATAAAAGAACAATTAGAAATCCCGACGGAGTCGAAAGACGAAGGGAGGACGAGAAAAAGATAATTGGAGGTTTTCATTATGTTGTTAGCTCGTAGAAATAATAACAGTGTTTCAAATTGGTTGAACAGTTGGTTTAACGATAACTTCTTTGATACAGACTTGATGCCTCACATGAACGCTACAGCTCCTGCTGTCAATGTGAAGGAGAGTGAGAAGGCCTATACAATGGAACTCGCCGCTCCTGGCTTGAAGAAGGACATGGTCAAGATGAACATCGACAAGGATGGTTACTTGAACGTCTCCATCGAGCAGAAGGCAGAGAAGAAAGATGAGAAGAAGGAAGAGCACTATTTGCGTCGCGAGTTCTCTTACAGCAACTACTCTCAGAGCTATGCTCTCCCAGAGGATGCCAACCAAGAGAAGATTTCTGCCGAGGTTACAGATGGTGTCTTGAAGATCGAGATTCCTAAGGTAGCCAAGGAAGAGAAGAAAGACGATGTGAAACACATCGAGGTCAAGTAATCCTTGACTCGCCAGTAACGGCGGAAAACAGTAATTAAGACCGTAGGGTAAGTCCTAGAAATAGAGCTTACCTTTTTTTGTTCAAGAAGGTTAGTCCTAGAATATTAATTCAATTAGAAAGGAATGTATCGATGAAAAAGATTTTTTTATCCCTTCTGCTCATCATGAGCATGATAACGAGTTTTAGCTATGCTCAGTCAAACCCATCTGATGATATGTATCAGATAACCAAAAGTAAAGCCAACGAGCAATTGGTCAATGGATTGAAGGCACGCCAGAAGGCCCTCAAGAATGAGCAGCGCGCTTTGCAAAATCGCATAGACAACGTGCTTTGGAACGAGGCTCTCACTGCTGTGAAGGATACAGCTTTCACATTGGAGGCAGATAAGGTGGTGTTCAAGTATGGACAGATAGCCTATGTCAACTCTAACACCAACTTTGTTTCCGTCAATAAGGACAATGCCATCGTGCAAGTGGCTTTCAATGTGCCTTTTGCTGGACCCAATGGAATTGGTGGTGTCACGGTGCAAGGCTGTGTGAATGGTTATAAGATACAGATCGATAAGAAGGGAACCACGCTGGTAACGATGAACGTGACGGGTGTAGGTATCTCAGCACAAATATGGATTACGATGTATCAAGGTACCCATGATGCCAATGTGGAGATTCTGCCAAACTTTAGTTCCGATCGACTAACGCTCAATGGAGTCATTTTGCCTCTTCATAAGAGTACTGTTTATCAAGGCAGGACTCTATGATAGATAATGTATCCTCTATATTGCATTCACAAAAAATGAAAAGAAAGCCTGCCGACATCACGCCGACAGGCTTTCATTTTCATTAACCGAACCTAAAAGTTACAACTGATTGTAAGTGCAAAAAAGTTGCAATTTAAACCCATTAAATTTGAATCAATTTTTTACCTTGATGAAAAGAAATTACTTTCTCTATTTACCTTGAATAAATGCAGTTGATAAATGCTGTCTGTTCTTATAAATAACTGCGGTCAGTCTGTTGCTTATTTTTATTCTGCAATTGTGGATTGCTCCACAGGCTGCTGAACCTCGTTAGACTGCTGGGTGTTCTCTTCAACCTTTTCCTCTGCCTGGGCAGGAGCCTCCTTCTGGGTGGTATCCACAGACTCTGTAGGAGTCTCAGCAGGTGTCTCAGTAGGAGTATCCACCACTGTAGTATCTGTAGGGGTTGCTGGTGCTACTGTGTCAACAGGAGCTACTTGTGAGTCACTTGCCATTTTGCTAACTGCGAAAACGTTGCTTACTGAAACCATAACCATAGCTGCGATAGCTGCAAATACTAACTTCTTCATAATCTTATCGTTTTAAATTGTGAATATTAATGTTTAATGGATTCCTTATCGAACCCACTAATCTATTCACAACAGGTATGCCAAAGTAAGTAAAATATTAATAAGTAGCTATCTATCAATGATATATGCTTGTTTAGCGTAAAAGCGGTCGTGTGGAAAGTGAGGAAAATGTGTGGAATTGTTCCCCAAATTTCTGGGGAACAATGTGTGGAACAGATGCGATTTAGCCTACCTGTAATGATAATGCTTTCGTTTCTTGAGGTATTGTCGAAACCTTGGGCGGTGGCCTTGTGCATCCACTTCAAGCAATACCAAAGCACCCATGATGAGGAACGGATAATAAAATATCCCAATATATTTTGCCGTTTCCCTTTTTTTATGTAAATTTGCGGCATCATTCAAGTAACATTCCAAAGGAGGACCAAATTATGGCACAAAAGTTATACCCGATTGGCATCCAGACGTTCGAAAGAATACGTAAGGAAGACAGATTTTACGTTGACAAAACTGAGTATGTGTATCGCATGACACATACCAGTGACACTTATATCTTTCTGAATCGCCCAAGACGATTCGGAAAATCACTGCTTGTATCAACATTGCAAAGCTACTTCGAAGGAAAGAAAGAACTTTTCAAGGGCTTGGCTATAGAAAAGCTGGAGAAAGAATGGGAGGAATATCCCGTTCTTCGCTTCGACATGTCGGGAGCCAAGCATCAGAACGAGGCTGAACTGGAACAATATTTAAGCTATCGTTTGGAGGACCAAGAGAAATTATTTGGCATCCATGAGCATAGAGATGGCATAAACAACCGCTTTATGGACTTAGTAGAAAAAGTCTATAAGCAAACAGGAAAGAAAGTGGTAATATTAATCGACGAATATGACGCACCTCTCCTGGACGTGGTACACGATGACGACAAGTTGGAGAAATTACGCACCATCATGCGCAATTTCTATAGCCCTTTGAAATACAGCGAGTCGCTGTTACGCTTCGTCTTTCTCACGGGTATCACCAAATTCTCGCAGTTGAGCATCTTCAGCGAGTTGAACAACATCTCCAACATCAGCATGGAGAAAGAATACGCTGGCATTTGCGGGATCACCAAAGACGAAATGCTCACTCAGATGTCAGAGGATATCGACTGCCTCGCAGAAGCACTTTCGTTGACAAGAGACGAGACCATCCAAAAACTCAAGGACAATTACGATGGCTACCATTTCACTTGGCCTGCACCAGATGTTTTCAATCCATTCAGTTTGATCAATTGCTTCGACAAGAAGCGACTTGGTGCTTTCTGGTTTGCATCAGGCACGCCGACATTCTTGATCGAGATGATGCGCAAGTTTGACGTATCTCCTATCGACATTGGCGAGAAGGAACTTGCCGATGAATCTGATTTCGATGCTCCAACAGAGGATATGGTAGCGATGACCCCATTGCTTTACCAAAGCGGATATGTCACCATCAAGGGATATGACGAGGAATCGCAGCTCTACGTCTTGGGCATTCCAAACAAAGAGATTTGGGTGGGACTTTTCAAGAGTCTCTTGCCTAACTATCTGGGGCACAAGACTCCGAAAGGAAAGGTAGCAGTGGCTCAGATGTCAGTCTTATTGAGAAAAGGCGATGTAGATGGAGCGTTTGAGTTGCTCAAGACCTTCCTGGGCACGGTACCTTATTGCGACAACACCCAATACGAGGGGCATTACCAGCAGCTGATGTACGTCATCTTCGCTCTCTTGACCGACTACAAGATTATCGTGGAACAGCGAACTGCAAAAGGAAGAACCGACATCACGCTGGAAACAAAAGACTATATCTACGTGATGGAACTGAAGTTTGACAAGACCGCAGATGAGGCTCTTGCACAAATCAACGACAACCATTATGCCGATGCCTTCGCCATGAGCGGCAAGCCCGTGATTAAAGTTGGCATCAACTTCAGCGTGAAAGAAGAACGAAACATCACCAAATGGGTGAAAGAATGAAAGCATCTTCACCTATTATAATAGGGCAGATGCCAGATTGGAATGCCCACACGGATTTTTCATAGCACTTTTTGCAACCATATCCTACCAACTTCCGCCATTTGCAACCATTTGGGAACTTGCGAGTGGCGGAAGTTTTGTATCTTTGCACCGTCAATCAAAGTGGTTGACTTCGCTCGAAACGTTGAGGCTAAATGGTAAGGAAATCTTAAAGAGCTTAATCCTCTCGCTCCTTCCCCTTCCCTATCCACTTCGGCAACACCAAGGCGCCCATGATGAGGAACGGATAATAAAATATCAAGCGCCAAAGCATCGCAGCCAAGATGGCGATGGAGGCATCCGGCAGGAAATCGGAATAATACAACCTAAACATCAACTCTGCCACACCGCTTCCTCCCACGGCAGAAGGCGTAACGGCAGAGGTGAACTCGCAAAGCACATTGATGCGAAAGCTCTGACTTAGAGACAACTTGCGCTGGCAAAGATGGCGAAAACGAAGGGAAAGCACAAATGGCAAGACTACACAACTGATTTGTATGTAATGATTTTTTAGAAATAAGGGGCTTATGGTAAATAGGAGGAATCATATCCTCCTATTTTTGTTTTATTTTGGATATTTGTTGTAGCATTGACATATACATCTTTCAGAGCGATGAGAGGTAATTTATCCATGAAAGAAAAGAAGTTTTCACTACCATTCAAGTCTATTACTCGACTCTATTTCTTCTTTACAAAAGTCAATGACATCTTCCAATAACTTCGTCTAAAAGATATTTTGTTACTTTATTAATAAATTATTTTATTAATAGATTACTTTCTATATGATGCGAGTCATTATCCAGGCAAAGACCTTTGAAGCATCACCCCTATCAAATCATTATCAGATAAGACTTTTCACCTCTACTCTCCCCCTTCTCTTTGCCATATATATAATAAGGTATTGCGAAATCGACTCTTTCGAAAGAGCTATTGTCTTAGCGAGATACCTGTAACCTTACACCTAATTTTATATTTTCTTCATATCATTTTTTTGGCCGTTCACAATATTTTCCGTGTGCAAAGTTAGGTCGTCACTCCAACCTTTTAAGATTTTCGGGGATGCGTTTTACAAATACCACGCTGCTATTTGGTATGAATCTTCCTTTTTGTTCCCTCCATGGATTCCATGAAAAAAAGAGTATTCATGCACAAATTATTTGTTGGGCTTACCCTCTGCGATGCCGACTCGCATCCAAGTAGAGGGATACTTCTCTATCGATACATGGATTGATAAAGAAACAAGTCATTTATAATCCCATAGATTACAATTTCACATGAAAAAAGACTCCAAAGCAGCAGTTTCCACCCAAAAATCTGCTACTAAGAAGCCTAAAAGTTCTACGACAAGAAAGACTAGAACCTCCACCAAGAAAACAGATAAAACTCCAAAATCCTTGGAGGAATCTACTCCTGCAATAAACAATGTATTCAATATCGACAACACGAATATCAAAGAAATCAAGCCAGACTTGTACCAATCACTCTTGGATAAGTTCAAACCAGAAGATGGAATCAAATATGATGCAGCTGGTATGTATTCTAACAAAGCGCTCGACAGGATGTTTGAGCGCCAAGAATGGGTCTGCCCTATCCACATCAGTGCCAAGAATGATGGCACTAGGTGAGCAACCTTATATCTCGGCATCCCCTACTCCACTAGCCAATGGAAAAGAACTGGAGCTGAAATATGACGAGTTCAGAAAGTCGGTGGATGATAAGAGCATCCACATCCATTTCTTTAGAGCTGGCAGCTTCTTGGAGGCAGAGAAAGGCATGAAAGTTGCCATTCATGAAGATTTGGGTTTGGGCAATCCTGAGAGAATGAAGAAAATGGGCATCCAAGAAAATAAACTAGATGACATTTCGTTTAATAATATGAAGTTATCTGACGGCAGATCCATCGACAAGTTTGCGGTCTTCAAGACCAAATATGGCAATTACTCCATGAGAGCTATCGTGGATGGACAACAATAGTTTGTCAAATCATAAAACTAAAAGCAGAACGGTATGAAGTTAACATATAACGACTATAAGAAGAAAGTGAGCATCATCGACGTGTTGGTATATTTGGGTTACAAGTACGACAAGTCGAAAGGAAAGTCGCGCCCTAACTTCGTGCTGCGCAATCACAAAGGTGAGGACATCGACCGAGTCATCATTACCAATCCCGAAGATTCGGAACATCAAGGTTATTGGAGAAGAAATGGCTCCAGCGGTGATCTCATCACCTTCATCAAGGAAAACCTAAACAGTTTCCGTGTGCATGGAAACAACGACATCGACCGCATCAACAAGGTGCTCCGTGACTTCGCCAACGAACCTCACGAGGACTATAATTCTCAAGACTTTCTCGATAAGAATGGCATCAAGAAAGCAGAGCCATTCAACCTCAAACGCTATACGATGCTCAACGTAAAGGGAGCAGAGAGAGCTACCGACTTCCTCTTCAAGACTCGTGGCATCGACCGTGATACCGTGGCAACCTTTGCCGACCACATCTATCTCGTGATGGACAAGGAGGCGAAATTCAAATTCAAGAACATTGGTTTCGCCTATACCACTCCTGGCAGCGATGAGATTTGTGGCTTCGAGATTCGTGGCCATGCAGGTTTCAAAGGGAAGGCTACTGGCACGAATAGCACATCGGGGTTATGGATAGCCGACCTTTCCGAAGGTGGACCGATGAACGTGAAGCATATTTATTTCGGTGAAAGTGCCCTCGACATCATGGCTTTCTATCAGCGCAACAAGGCGACGCTCGATGTCAAGTCGAGTGTATTTGCCTCCCTTGGCGGGAGTTTCTCCGACCAACAGGTGCTTGGCATGTTGGAATATTACAAGGATGCCAAGGGCATCGATTGCTTCGACAACGACTTGGCTGGAAAGATTTTCGGCTTGCGCCTGATGATGTTGGCACAGGGTGAGAAATTGAACGCCATTGTCAAGGATGCCACAGGCGAAGTAACTTTCACCATCGGAAATGATTCCTTCAACATCCCGATTGCGGAGGTAGGAATCCCTGCCCTTTCCAATCATCACCCCGTACATTACAAGGCGGGAGCCTGCAAACCTCCAGTAAATTATAAAGACTGGAATGATGTCGTACTGAATAAACCTATGTCCCCCCAAAAACTGTAAAAACTAGCAAAAACAGCTGACGATTCATCACGAACCGTCAGCTGTTATTAAATATGGGGTAATATGTCTTTTATTTATGTCTTCGATGGAATATGCCAAAGTGATTAAAGCATCTCTGCTGGAGTATAGAAATCCTTAAAGAACTCACGCAGCGCTTTGGCACAATAAGCTTTTTTGTCTAACACCTCTGGCTTACTAGCATATTGCTCTATTTCCAAGAGTTTATTCAAGCATTCTGGCGCATTGGCCATTGTTACTTCCTTGCAGAGTTGCATCGCCTCATTCTGCTCGAATCCAAAATGATCGATGATGAGCTTGGCAAACCGCTCTCGCTGAAGAATATCGCCCGTCTTTTCTTCCTTCTTGGAAATAAACTGCTTGGACTTGAATATCTTGAAGAGAATTTTCTCAGGCTCACCAGTTCTGCGAGTTCCTGTATAGACCTTCTCATAGTCAAAATAGTAATCAGAAAATCCCTTGTCTGCCATCTCTTTCAATTCCTTCTTGGCAGGGTCAAGCACTCGCTGCACCACATGTCGGAAAGACTGATACTTGTTCTTGATACAAAGATAATCACGCAACTCGGAAGTCGTGATGATAAACGACTCCTTGCTCGACTTCCACATGGTAAGATAAGTATAGAGCTTCTGCGAATACTTATTCTTCAGGTTGTTGAGCACCACAACCTTGTTGAGCATCTGATAACCCATGTCAAGACTGATGAGCTTTTCAGCGATGTCATAATCCAAGGTGAGCACGCAATAATGGCAAGGGGTGGTTGGCTCGAAATACACATTGCAGAAGTTGGTGTACTTCACGAACATTTTTCCCGTAGGTCCCTTGTAGGGCACATTTACCACCAAACCCGCCAGGAGCATAATACTCTGTTTGAGGTCTTGGTAATTACGAGCATCGACGCCAAATTCATTCAAATAGATTTTGATGCTGACACCTTTTTCATCTACCACATCTTCATTCTGGATTCTACGGATAGCCGTGCGAACATCACCACCTCTATTCAGCATATCACGAACCAAACTCTGGATTTTGTTGACCGCAGCGATGATAACTCTATTCTGCATCGTAGAGGTATCCATACGCATCAAGGTGAAGGTAACCGGCTGCAAAATATCTCCCTTGCCTGGTTCCACCTTCACCAATTGTGGCTTCTGCGCTTTCTGTAATCCAGTAGCCTTCTTATGTGATTGCTTTTTCTTATCTTCCATTGACGTATCACTTTTAAAATCGCATTCGTCAGGACTAGTCTTAGTAGCCTTTTCGAATAGCGTTGACAAAGTTAAACAAATTATCTCATAAATCCTTCATTCATAAAGAAGAAAGTTCTATTCCTTTGTTTTTTTTAAGAATATAAGGCAAAATACTACTATTTTTGTTACGCTTTTGGGGAGTATATGGATGGCTGCTGTACAAAGAACTATTGCTTGGTTTCTTTTCTCAATCTAGCTTATATATAGCAAGTTATCTTAATAACTTGCATGTAGAGTGATAGTAGTGTCTTGAAAATATGTTTATATTTTTCTAAAAGTACTATTTTTGTTACGCTTTCAAAACGAAAAAATAGGGATATACTTCGGAATTTGTTACGCATGAGCCTCTATTATTCAGTATATCAATCATTTGGAAGCATCCCGATAAACAGCTTAAAGAGCATTACAAAGTCCCTTGCGATAGGAGTCTTCTCATAGGTTAAGATGAAACTAGTCGATATTGTAAATTACCTTTATTTTTTGCTGAAATAATTCCAAATATTCGCAAAAGAGTACTATTTTTGTTACGAAAACAGGAAAAAGTACTATTTTTGATACGTTTTGCTCTGATTTTATACTATTTTTGTTCCACTTTAAACTATTTTTGTTACGCTACACTTCGGAATTTGTTACGCTTTATCATTATAATTAACTGATTTTCAAGCCATTCGATTCTGCTCTAATTTCTTTAATATATTATTAAATAAAAGAACTATTTTCAAAGACAAAAAAGAATTCAACAAAAGGGAAATATAATTTTAGGGGCAAAACAGAACGATTTATGAAGAAACAGATACAGGAGGTTGCGGGCGTAACAAAAATAGTAGTCCTATGGTTACTCGCTTTTTAATCCTCTAGTACCGATATGTTAATTGATTGTTAAAACGGAACTCACATTTGTTACACTTTTACTTTAGATAAATAATAATAATAAGCTGATACTTAATCAGATAGTTTAATTCATAATTATCAATATATTTACTACTATTTTTGATACAGATTTGAGGTAATTGGAAGTCATTCTTCTTCATTCATTTACTTCATCTTGCCTAACTCTCTCTATTGCAAATATCTGTTAAAACTCTATCCGGATTTGTTACACCTATCTTAACAATATGGTAATACCATGATTGAAAATCAACTAGTTAGCAATATAAAATATTAATATTTTGGCACTACTATTTTTGTTACACATTCCTCCTAATGCCATATATACTATCGTCATAATGGCAAAACTCTATCATATTCTGCCTACATTCTAATGTAAATAACTGTTAATAGCCATTCCTGTTTTGTTACACTTTTCTTAAAGTTATCAATATAAGATACTTGAATATCAAGCTTTTACAATTTTAAAATCTTAATATTTTGATACTACTATTTTTGATACACCTTTCTATCTTTCTTCACACACTTAATTCTTGTCTCTCTTTTTCACAAAGTTGGAGGGAACAAAATCACAACTCAATTGAATCGACTGGCAAACAATATCAATCAATTGGCTCATGATGCTAACATTATTGTAAAGAGTAGCCTCTCCCCTACCCCTTTCTATCAAGAGGAAGTATGATGGGCAACCTACACTCATTTATTTTCACTATGATACCGATAATAATCATCTTCACATTGTAACTTCAAGAGTAAATAGAGGAAGAAGTATGTAAATTGTAAATAAATAAAGTATTTTATATACTTAATATTAAATATCTTAGTATTTAAATAATAAGTATATTAATGATTAAATATACAAATAACTAAATAATAAATATATTTATAACTTTATATATTAGCTATGCAAATACTAAGTATTCTAGATACTAAATGATTTTGTAATTGAATACTTAAATATACTTAATACTAAGATGTTTCTTGTATAAAAGTACGAAAGTTATTAATAATTTTCGTATCTTTGCCAACGAAAAAAGGGCGGTGCCTTCAGGGCACTCCCCTACTCTACCAAGAGAATAACAAGGTTAATGATTTAAAAATATGGGGAATAATAAGGTAATTGTTTTTGCAAACCAAAAAGGTGGCGTTGGCAAGACCACACTTTGCATTATGTTTGCACACTATCTGCACTCACTCGGCAAGACCGTCTATATATTGGATGCAGATAAGCAAATGACAGTTTTCGACCGCCGTACTGATGACTTGAAGATGGAAAGAAAGAAGCCGGAGGATGCTCCTTTCGGTATTGGTTCCATCGACATCAAGGATAAGGAACAGGTGATAAAGGCTGTCAATCTTGCCAAGGAATTTGACGGAACGATCTTGATTGATACTCCGGGAACCATCACTGAGGATGGCTTGATTCCTATCTTCGTGAATGCGGATGCGCTCATCTGTCCATACGACTATGAGACCAATACGTTGAAATCCACAGGTGTATTCATCCAGTTGATGCAGATGCTTAAAGGTAAGTTTGAGAAATTTCACGCCAAGTCTTACTTTGTGCCAAATCGTGTGCGTAAAGGACAAGGTCGTGAGGCAGACCGTTTGTTCTGGTCAAAGACAGACTCTTTGTTCCGGGCTTTCGGTGATGTCACTCCTACTGTTTTCGACCGTGTGGACATCCGTCGTAACTCAACGATGACCTGCAAGCCAGAGCAGTTGGATCTTGTGAAAGAGGCTTTTCAATACATAGTAGATAACATTTATGGTGAGGAGAAATAATAATGGAAAATTTTGATGATTACGCATTGCCTGGAGGACTTGATGGTTTGACAAAGGCAATCCACAACCAGCATCCAAATAAAAAGGAAGAGGAAAAGGTTGAGACGACTCCTGAGGCAAAGGCTGAGGAGCAGAAGGATAAAGAGAACGAAGAAAATGAGGTAAAAGAAGTAAAGGCACCAAAAGCTGTCAAGAAGCCTACAAAGAAGGCTGAACTTGAAGAAGTGCAGATTACGGATGATATGTCCTCTCTCGACAAGGTTTTGGCTTACGCCGATGCTTTCTCTAAGGAATATCGTGGTGGTGTCAAGAAGTCTGGCAACATGATTATGATTGACGAGGATTTGAAACTCAGTCTGGATAAGTTGAAGTTAGCTTTCTCTGGCGAGCAGAAACTTTCTGTAAAACATCTCGCCAATGCCATTATCAAAATGTTCTTTGAGGACGAAGCTGTTAGAGAGGCTTTGAAGGCTCGCCTCAAAAAGTTGTAAATAGATTCTAAAGCATAGATTCTGTTGGATAGAATTCTTTGGATAATGATAAGGTGCTCTCTTGTTCCGAATGGAGTGGGAGAGCACCTTATTTTAAATATTAAATAATGAAGTAATAAAATACTTTTTTATTTTATAATCTACATACTTTATAACTTATATATTTTATAATCTATTTATTTTATAATCTACATACTCTATAACTTATATATTTTATAATCTATTTATTTTGTAATCTATATATTTTATTAATTATATATTTTGAATATTATATATTAAGATGATAACATATTTCGTAATTTAGTTGTTTTATATCTTTGATGTTTTGTTTCTTTGTAGTCGAATATATTTATTAACTTATTATTCTATAATCTTGATATTTCGTTATTCTATATAAAAAATGTTTTATTAATAAAAATATAAAATAATGGTAGAATTGTTATTGTCGATGGGGATGCCAAGTCGATAGCAATAATTATGCAATTAGCGAAACTTTTCCCTGGAAATGTTTCTCCCCCAGTGTCCTTTACCTCCTTTTCCAACCCAGAAAACTGGTTCATTTTGGTCCATTACCAATTATTTTCGCTTTTCCATGAAAATAATCGGGAAAAATGCTTGTAGTTTCGAATAAAAACATTACCTTTGCAACCGATAAAAGTGCTCGTTTCATACAACGAATTGCACAAAAAAGGTGTAGATGTAGAGAATACTTTACATTTTAACAAAATAAATGTTGTGGTATGAATCAATATAACTCATTGCGCCTCCATGAGGTCGCAGCCAACAACATAACAGCGGCAGGCATTCTCAGCTAAGGATTCTTCTAGATGCTGTCGTTAAACCGACTAAAAGGTATCTCATAACCTTCGTGCGATTGTCATGAAGGGAAAGGAAATTACATTCTCATGCAAACCATCCATAACGTACAGCAAACTGGCGAAGTTGACTTCCATTGGTTCATCGTTCGCACGCAACCTCGGCAGGAGGAGGCGTTCGCCGATGTCATCACCAAGGCGCAAGGCTACGGCAAGAACATCCTCGAAGTTTACTGCCCGGTCAACACCACCGTGCGGGTGCGACGCAATGGTAAGGACATCACTACACCTCTTTATACAGGACACGTTTTCGTTTACGCCACGCTCAAGGCACTCTCCGATTTCATCGAACAGGAGTATCCACAGGGCGGCATCCTCTATTTTAAGAGGAAATATGCCGACAGCGATGAGATAGGACAGTTGGAACCCCTGGTGGTGCCCGTGGAACAGATGCAGCTCTTCCGTGAGTTCATCGACAGCTACCACGACGACATGGTCATCCTCGACCGCCCTTACTCCGACTATGCCTTCAATCCCAAGAAGGGGGAGTACAACGAGGTGGTCAAGATAGTGGAGGGTCCTTTCAAGGGTCGCACGGGATATGTGGCGAGATTCGACGGCGACAAGCGACTGGTGTTCAACCTGCTCGAATACGAACAGGATGCCATCGTGCCCGTCACCATTTCGATACCGAATCTCTGGGCGTTCCAGCTGGTTCGTCTCACCAACATTAAGGACCACAAGGTGGGCAATGCCACCGAGCGAGACCGAGCCATCGACCGAATGCTCGGCACGATACAGGCATGTGGATACAAAGACCTATCCCTCTCCATCCTCGAAAACATCGTGCAGCTCCTCTGCAACCAGACCACCTGGTCGGGCCTTTGCAAGTTGCTTCGCCAGCAGAAGATGGATACCTTGAGCCGTGCCTTCGCCGCCTATAGCAAGGAAGATGTCTCGCTGATATTCTCCCTCATCCGCTACGAGCGCAGCAACAAGGGCTACGTCCACAACACCTGGCGCCGCAACTTCATCCGTCCCTTCCTCACCCCTTCGTCAGGACTGGAAGGAGTAGAGGAGAAGAAGGATTTATCCACCCCCGCCCAGTCGAGACTGGAATATTATGCCGCCCTAGGCAGAAAATCCGTGAAATCTGTAGGAGACAAAGAAAATTCGGCAGAGCCGAAAAAATCTGTGTCATCTGTGAAATCTGTGGGAGATAAAATCATCCCCCACGAATCCTTCACAGAGCTAATTCGTCCGATAGAAATCCGTGAGATCATCTTCGACCCAGACACTCGACAGGAGCAGACGATCAAGTCCCCTTACTTCGCCCACATCGGAAAGATGACCGACGACGACGGCACCATCACCTATTTCGTCAACTGGGACAAGTTCCTGCTGGAATACTTCATGACCGGCGACAAGGCAAACCTGAAGCTCCTCGAAGGCAGAACCCATCAAGTAAAGAATCGCAAGAACCGCATAGTAGGGGAGAAGCTCATTGCCTCCTTCCGCAACTATGCCCCTATATTATATATGATATTAAGGTCGGAGGATTTCCCTGTGAAGGCCGCCGACAACCTCAAGGTAGGCGACCATCACCTCAATGCCTTCATCGTGAAGGTGAAGGCAGGGGAGGATGAAGAGGCATCCCTCACCACGTTGGTCGATACCTGCGTAAGGGTATGCGAGGAAATCAACTCCTCCGCCCACCTAGCCATCTGGCGCGTGTATCTCCGCACCGTTTGGCTGCATTTGTAATCTAGAACTTTTATATTAATAAGGTATCCTTTTATCCCGCTAGGCGTTCCGACGGATTTGCAATCCGTCGTCAAAAAAGGTTCGACCTCGTTATTTTGCGGATTTGCAATCCGCTTATCCGCTTATTATATCAGCATAAAAAACATAATTCAATAAGGCAAATGATGAATTCAGGATTTGTGGCAAGTGCCGAAATCTACATCCAGCAGCTCCAAGAGGAAGGCAGGATGTGGGCAGCCAAGAACCAAACCTCCGTGCTCAGGCGGTTCATCGCCTACCTCGGCAAGAAGGAAATCCCCTTCAAGGACTTCGACGCCGTGTTGATACGCAACTATCACACATGGCTGGAGCGACAGGAACTGGGCACCAACACGGTTTCGGTGTATATGCGAAACCTCAAGCACCTCTACCGTCAGGTGGCGGAGGCGAAAGGTCAGGAAGTAGAAAACCTATTCAAGAACATCAATTCTAGTTATCGTATGAAGCAAGATCGCAATGGCTTGACTTTGTCGGAAATCAAGAAGTTGCGCAAGATGGACCTGAGCAACGAGCGTCCCTTCGTATCAGTTTCGAGAGACTTCTTCCTCTTCTCCGTCCTGGCGCACGGTATGGCAGGCGGCGACATCTTCTATCTCACCACCGACAACATCCATGGTGGCGAACTCACCTACGAGGTCCATGCCACGGGCAAGGAGGTCACCATCCCTTGGGAGCCGGCGATGCAGGAAATCGTAGATCGCTACAAGCGTCCCGATTCCCCCTACCTCTTCCCCCTGATAGATGCCTCAGACGAGGAAGACCGTTATCGCCAGCACACCCAGACCTTGCAGCGCATCAATCGCCAGCTCCATAAGTTGGGCGAGCTCCTCGACCTCCCCTTCAATCTCAACATGACGGTGGCCCGCCATTCCTGGTCGAGCATGATGCAGAGTGTGCCGGTCAGCAAGCTGATATAAAAATATAAAAATTCCCTTATATATAATAAGGTATAAGATAAAAAACGAAATGGCAAAGTTAATCCCCCTTGGCAATAATGGCGGCAAAGACCATCGCCCATCCGATGAGGAACTCAACCAGATGTTCGGAGCTTTCATGGATGCCTTCTTCGGAGGACTCTCCGATGAAGACCTCGCAGATGAATCCGACGACGATGACGACATCATTCCCTTCGATGAATTCGATGATTCCGATTACTGGGATGACCTTTACGAAGGTCCGACACCTTTCGCTTATTCCGTGAGGCCAGCTTCTCCTAAAAGAAGAAAAGCGAGGAAGAAATCCTCCGACCGCCAGGTGCCCAACTACGCTTATAAGCCGAAGGGAAAAGACCCAGGCAAATATTTCCGTCAGAAAATAGAAGCCATCCACAAGTGGAAGGTCAGTGGTGTCAACGACATAAACTATGCACTTCGTATATACGAGGGCTGGTTATCGCAAGCCAAGAAGTATAATCAGGCAGAGGATTTCTATTATTCCGCTTGCATCATGGGCTTACTCCTTTGGGAAGTGTCCCGATTCCACAGCAAATGGCATCTCGATTATCCCAAGCAGTTGGCGAGATGCCGCAAGCTGGAACGCCAAATCAGCGAGGCCTACTATCCGGTTCTCAAACATTATGCCGAGAAGAAGGACGAATGGGTAGAGTTTGAGTTGAAAGACCTCTATCGTTTGAATGACGAATTCTTGATTTATTCCGATGACCTGGCAGGTTTCAAAATGCCCGATTTCATAGAGCGAGTCTTGGCTCTTTTTCCTGCCGATAAGCAACAGGAATATCGCAAGCAACACCCATCCAAAGAGGAAATCTTGAAAAATGGATTCCCGATTTCACTTCCAGAGAAGATAGCATATCCCGATGGAATCAGCGTTTTTGACAAGTGCTTGGAGGTAGACAACATTCTGTCGGATGTTCCCAAGGAGCAATATTTCTCCTTGTTTCAAAGCCTTCACAATCTTGTAAGCGATAACAGAAAGAAACTGAAGAGTTATAAGATAGTTGCTGCCGATACGCTAAACAAAGCCGATAAGGAGTATGAGCGATTGGTTCTCCATCCCGATGAAGACGATTGGGAGCGTACCCAAAAGTATGGAGCGATTTGGACGACACTCGCTGTCAAAAATGTGTTGTCAGACTATCGGTTTACCTCACAATCTTCAGCAGCGAAAAAGAAGTTTGTGATAGAATTAGGTGATACCATTCTCGACTTGCTTTGGCGAGATTGGGATAGCAAAAATCTAAAGGAGGACATCAAAGGCCTTGAAGATAAGATTGCGGTAGAGAAGAAAAATCGAGAGTTGAGGGATACAGCCATTGCCGAGATGGCTGCCTATCTTGAAAGCCTTTCGCAAGAACAGCACGCCAGTTTCCACGAGCAGGCGCTCAAGCTCATCAAGAAGAATGAGAAGAAGCTGACCGATTCCTTCATCGTCTATAAGTATGACATCGCCCAGTTCTACGAGCCTATGGTGAATGTCCTTCGCCAGACCGATGGAATCAAGGAAAAGTTGGAGGGCGATGTCCGTAAGACCACCAACAAACTCTTCCTCGTTATCTACAAGAAACTCCACGACTATCTCATCACACCTTATAATATAGATGAATTGAAAGAAGATCAAAAGTTCGTGAGAAAGGTGATAGGGGAGATCGATAAGTTAAAATCCCCGAAATCCTTGGCGGATTGAAGATAAAGTCGTAACTTTGCCAAATTCAAAAAGGAGAAAAACAATGAAGACAATAGAACAGATATTGAAGATAAAGGCAGTGGTGCTTTACATCTTGAAAGCATTTCCAGAAGGAGTGGATTATATCCACCTCTTCAAGGTGATGTATTTTGCCCAGCAAAATCAGTTGAAAGAGTACGGCTTGCCAATAGTCTATGATACTTTTGTGGCAAGAAAACACGGTCCTGTTCCTACGTTGACCTATAAGGTTTTGCGTGGAGTAGAAGGTAAGGCTGACATTTCTTCCCCAGAATTGCAAGACTTTGCTGATTCTTTAGATATTCAATTATCCAAAGATGGTCATCAGCTAATCCTTGCTGCGAAGAATGCAAAATGTGACATGGATGAACTTTCTGTTGCAGATGTCAAGATGCTAGATAAGTGGATAGACAAATGCAAGGATGTTGATTCTTTTGACCTGTCTGACAAGTCGCATGAAGACAAGGCTTGGAAACGTGCAAAGCGCCAAGCTGACAAGACAGGTGAGGATACCAAAATCACCATGTATGATATGGCTGATGCTGCAGGTGCGAGCAAGGCTATGCTGACCGTCATCCGAGAGCGTCAATCTGTTCAAAAGGCATTGTCATGGATTTAAGGGAATTGCAAAAGGCTTATCTCGACAATATTCGTCAAGTTACAGAAGATAAGTTGGAGATAGGTTCATTAATTAGAACCATCATATCTATTGATGAAGGTCTGGTTTTCAAGGATGGAAGGAAGCAAAAGCCCAAGAAATTGGTAATTATAGGAGTTGATAAGGTGAAGAAAGTTTGCTATGGGTCCGTCTTGGTAAATACCAAGATGAGTCCCAAGGCTGCCTATTCTGCTTCATTTCTCTCTGCTCAATATCTCCTTCATCAATCAGATTATCCAGAGTTCTTGAAGTATGATAGCTTTGTAGATTGTGGTATGCTCTTCTCCATTCCGTTGGAGAAACTCATGGAAGGAGAGTACTTCGGTACGCTAACCGACTCCGACCTTCAAGGAATTTTCGATATACTCAAAACCACCGAGACTCTTACTAACAAAGAAAAGAAGAGATTCGGAATATTATAAAAAAATATATTTCTCCATTCGAGTGGCGACCAGCGCAGAGCGATACTGCAATGGTGAACAAAAAATAGCGTTTTACGATTGTCGCTAATCCAAACAATCGTACTGCTTCTAAATTTTAAATACACATCAAAATTATGATTAGTTTAAGAATCACTGGTCTCTACAACAGAGGCCAGCAAGATGAGTACGTCGAATTGGAAGCTGCGGCACGTTGCTCCCTCGAAGGTCTTATGCTCGTACGTTACGTTTATAATGAGGAAGGCTTTCCGATTTATAGCAAGGCTCGCCTCTATGAGTTTCCCGATACGAATCTCCGTAAGGGAAACCGAGTTCGTCTCTACTCAGGCTTTACCAAGGAAAAGAAGGTACGTACTCCAGAAGGGGTAACCTACAACTTCTCTTGGAATTTGGAAGAACCTGTGTGGGATGGAACCCATGTGGAGTGCTATATCATGAGTCCGGACGAGCGAATCGGCTTCGCCCCATGCAATCCGATCGAAGACCATCCTTCTCCAGAGGAGCGTGGAACTTTCATTCCTTTGAGTGATGAACTTCGTATGTCAATGGCGAGAGCCATAGTCGAAGGCAATATGAAAGTTCATGACGAGAACTTAGGCTTTGTGCCTATAGAGGTGACTGGAGTTCCTGAAGATGAGAAAGTCTTCTTCGAGAAAGGTGATTTCGAAGGTCTAGTCAAGCACTTGCAGGAGAAAGGCGAACTTGGCGATGTGAAAGTCACCAAGAAGGTGAAGAAAGACAAGAAGAGAAAGTAGCGTGTTGCTCACCTCCCTGCGCCGTAAGGCGTGGGGAGGTGAATTTCAAAGTTCTGAGTGAGTTTAGGTTGTAATGATTTTCAAGGTATGGCAGCTGTAAATCCAAAGGATTATTTCAATCCAGTTCATTTCACTGAGTTTTATAATGAGAAAATGAAGACAAAGAAAGGTGGTGGATTTGATGGACTCACCCCAACAACCTTTTGGAGTCGTTATGTGAAAGAACTTGATGAAATAGCAACACGATGCTTGAATGGAACCTATAAGTTTTCTTTTTATAAGGAAAAACTAATTCTGAAAGGAAGAAATAAGTTTCCTCGTGTTCTTTCTGTTCCATCAATGCGTGACAGGATGGTTTTGGGAGTACTTAATCAATATCTTCAAGATTTATTTCCAAATGCGGTTAATCATGAAGTTCCGAATCAGTATATCAAGGAAGTGGGAGATTTCCTAGCAGAACATTCTTCTGAAAAGATCTATTTCCTAAAGTCCGATATCAAGAGCTTTTATGATTCAGTCTATCTTAACAGACTCTATGACAAATTGGAGTCATGCGTAGATGCTAAAATTTTACAATTGATTAAGGCTGCAATAGATACCGTTACGCTTGCAGATAGCCACAGGACATCTATCAAAGAACAACCAAGAGATACAGGTGTTCCGCAAGGATTGGCAATATCCAATATTCTTGCAAATATTTCAATGCAAGACTTTGATGTAAGCATTCAAAAGCATTGCGCTTCTGATACCTTATACAAAAGGTATGTTGATGATATTCTGATATTGAGTACCTCTTGCATAGATACCAACTATGTGAATGAAGTCAAGTGTGAATTGATTCTGAAAGGAGTTACTTTGCGCCTTTCGGCTGATAAGACACAATACGGATTGGTAGGAGCTGAAAGTTTTGATTATATAGGATACAAAGTACAAACACCCCTTTCGATTTCGATTAGAGAGAGAAATGTACAGGCTTTCTTGAATAGAATTTCAAAAATAGTGACAAGATACAAAAGTCAAAAGGCTAATGCCTTTTTGCGCCCAAGGTTTATTTTGGAAGACAAGGCATTTGATGAATATTATATATCCTTGATAAATCAAAAACTATCGGGTATCAAAATCTCAAGTCATCTTTATGGATGGTTGCCTTATTTTCAAGCAATGACAGATGTTCGTTTGCTTTATGGGCTTGATGCCGTAGTTCATAAGAAATTCTTGAAAGGTCTGAGTATAGAGTCAAAAATAGTCCATTTGCACGAGGTCTATTGGGACATCAAGAAACATGCAGGAAAGAATAAACTCATGGATTTTGATGCCTTGAAGGAGGTGGGAGATATGAGAACATATCTACTGAAACAAGGACTGATAGATAAAGATGTTAAGTACGATGAAGAAGAAATTAAGACAAAATATTATGTGCATCTCGAACATTTGAAGAAGGATGCGCGAATGACAGTTGGTACAACTTATTAGAAGGGAGCCTTTGGCTATTAAAGCTAGGGTGAGCGTAACACGTTCACTTTTTGTAAAGCATTTATAATCCCTTGTAGGGTATGCTACTTCGGTGGTAGATTTCGCATTTTAATTGGGGTTCCCTTCTACTTTAATATAGGCAAAATGGCATATTTAGATGAATTTAGTACAACGGTATATAAGACGATGAGTGCTCGTTTTACAGCATACCATCGTATGAAACGAAATCGTGATGCTTCTAAGGTGGCTGAAGCGTTGTCCTCTGCATCCATCATAGGCATAAGTTTGATAGCTTTACAGAGTAAGAACATAGCTTTATCTAATCAGATTAGTGTATTTACGATTATCTTATCAACTTTCTTGTTAGTTCTTTCCCTTCTCTTTAGCGGATTGGATTATGACAAGAGAAAAGATAATTACCATTCCTGTGGTAATGCGTTGAATCGGTTATACAGGCAAATTCATCATGATGCAAAGATTCTTCCAGAAGCAGAACAGCAAGAAAAGGAACAGAAGTACATAAAGGAGTATGAAGATATATTGGATA
>DJSH01000045.1 GCA_002440225.1 Candidatus Segatella violae | reverse complement strand
GTATAGAGATATACCGTGTCGTTATGCACGTAAGGTGCAGGGTCGGCGGTGTACTTGGTCTGGATGATAGGCAAGTTAATGTTTGGAGTCTGTGCCATCGATGTTGCTCCAGACAAGCCCAGCAACAAAGAGGCTAATATCATCTTTTTCATTGTTCAAAATTGTTGTTGTTATTTTTGTTATTAATTGTTAGGTGCAAAAGTACAAAAAAAAGAAGACATAGTATTTACGATATGTTTCAAATACTTTGTAAAATGTAAAAAAGGAATGTAGCCACTTCCATTCTGTGGCTACATTCCTTTTTCATATCCATTGGCAACATGGATCATTTGAGATTATTCGACAACCATCACGAAACCGCCACGTGGCAGCAACTGCATTGAGTTGTTCAATCCAGCAACCTTTCGCTTTGAGATTTTCCAAGGATGCTTTGCCTTTCCGCTATCTTCAAATAACAGGACCTTAGCGTTAGCCCCTGCAACAGAAGAAATATCCACAGTCAGCTTTTGAGGCTCATCCTTACCATTGATACCTGCCACATACCACACATTTCCCTTACGACGAGCCATCACGACGCTCTCGCCAGGATACCCACTGAGAAAGCGAGTCTCATCCCAAGTGGTTGGCAAATTAGAGATGAAGTTCTGGACCTCCTTCGGTTGTGCAAGATAACTCTCAGGCTTATCTGCCCAATGCATCAACGCAGATTCAAAGAGCACAGGCAAAGCCAACTCATGGGCATGAGTTGTGATATGAGGATGCTGGGAATCAGAAAATGTACAAGGGGTGTAATCCATCGAGCCAATAATACCTCTGGTAAACGGCAAGGTAGCATTGTGGCATGCTGCCTTGTTGGTCAAAACAGGTTTATTATTATACCACTCAGCTCCATACACAGCCTCCGTAGAAAGCAAGTTAGGATAAGTACGTTGCCAACCACGAGGAATGGTGGCACCATGAAAGTTGACCATGAGATGATGGCGAGCCGCACACTCCAAGAGGTCAATGCAATACTCCATCGTCTCCTGCTTATCGCCAGCGAAGAAGTCAATCTTCACTCCTGCCACGCCCATCTTCTCCAACCAAGCGAACTCCTTCTCTCTATTCTCTGGAGCATTCAATCGCTCATGAGGTCCAGGCGCACCCCATGCCTTAATCCAAGCCGTAGAGGAATTATACCAAAGCAAAGGTTTGACACCATTGTCCTTGGCGTATTGCAAAGCCTCCTCAATGGTCGCACCATTCTTCATCTCGTCCCATTCTGCATCAATCAAAACGTATGGCAGTTTCAAAATCTTCGCCATATCTACATATTTCTTGATGATATTCAGGTCGTTGCTGCCATGATTGTAAGCCCAGTATATCCAGCTTACGCTTCCAGGATGAATCCAAGAAGTATCTTTCAAGCGACAAGGCGCACTGACATCCGTCACCAAGGTAGATGCCACCAAGTCTTGTTTCTTCCCGATGATGATTACTCGCCAAGGCGTATTCCAAGCTCCAGAATAATGCTGAGTATTCTCGTCCAAGGACACATGATAATCCTCTGGATTCTGTTCATTCTTCAAGGACGAAACACTATTGTATCGCTCTATGCCCGCCTCGGTAATCAAGGCAAACACATCATTCTCTTGCAACAGGCAAGGATACCCCCAATGCTGCTTTCCTCCTTTTCCCGTTATACTCATTGGGAAAAAGTCTTCATACGATTCATTCCAGTGTTGGAACCACCGGCGAGTGCCCTCGGCGATATGATAAGTAGTCAAGTCCTCAGTAATGGCAGTATGCTGCAAGCCTTCCAGCTCATAGCGGAATGCCACACCATCATCATAGAGGCGAACCCTCATGCGCATCAGTCGTTGCAAGTCATCAGCGAAAGTATAGACGATTTCGTTTGCCTCGTTCTTACACTCACTCTTCTTTCCCATCAACATCCGATAGTTTTCCGAGATATGTCTAGGCTCAGAAATGCTCTTCAAGACGAGATTTCTGCCACCTCCATCCTTGGTTAGCAAGCCATAGCCAATAAGGTTCAACACCTGCTCTTTACTCTTGCCATCCCTGTAAGAAATGATGAAATCCTTCGCCTTGCCAGCATCGTCCTCTGCCATCCACTCAATCTTCCCATTTGGAGAAGAGAAACCACGCTGCAAATTCTGCGCAAACGTTACTAAACAAGCAGACAAAAGAAATGCTACGACAAGCATCCTTTTATCTAACCCTGGACTATTAACCAATCTAACCATGAGTCGTATTTATTATTCTAAAAAACTACTTCTATTCTTTTTCCTTGATACACAACCGACCTCTTGCTTCCATCCAAAAGCACAATATCTAGTTGTCTTTCATTCACCATATTTTTGAACGCACCTTTTCTTGCGCCAATCTCCAAAGTTCTTGCCTTATCATTCCAATGCAAGCGATAAGTAGCGTATGCTTTCTTCTCATAGGCATAACCATCGCCAGCATCCTCGTAAATTTCGAAGTCGGCATCGACACCAGGATATATTTTGATGGTGTATGGAGCATCGGGATGCTCACCCGTATATTGCTGGCAAATGGTGAATGGGATGATGCTGCCTGCCTTCACAAACAAAGGAGAATGCTCGATAGGAGCAGGGGATTCTATCCACTTGCTACCCTCTTCGTGCTTGCCCGTCCAATAGTCGTACCATCCAGCCTCAGCCTTTGGAAGATATACCTGTCGGGTGGCACTACCATATTTCATCAAAGGCTTGGTCATTGGGGCTACCAAGAAAGAGGGACCCATCATAAACTCATCCTTGATTTCATACACGATGCTGTCTTTGGCGAAGTCGAAAGCCAAAGCTCTTGTCATCGTATAACCTTCTCTCGTCACCTTCGATGCCAAGGAATAGGTATAAGGCAGCAATTCATAACGCAACTTGATATGGCTGACGATGCTCTCATAAAAAGGCTCCCCAGGGTTGCCGAATCGCCACACCTCCCTTGGAGTATCACTGCCATGACTGCGAAGCATCGGCAGGAAGGTGGCATATTGGAACATTCTGGTGTATAACTCACGATAAGCGGGGTCATTACATCCCTTCGGATATTCACCCTTGTAGAACCAACGATTCCATCTATCGGGACCTACGAAGAAAGCTCCCACGTCGATGGTCCAGTAAGGACATCCCGTAGCCATGAAGTTCAATCCCGCAGGTATCATCTGGGCAAAGGTTTTCCAAGAGGCGTAAGTGTCACCATTCCATGTGATAGTGGAGAAACGTTGCTGGCCAGCGTAGGATGAACGAGTCAAATTGATGACTCGCTTGGCATCGCTGGTAGCTCGCTGATGCTCATAGATGCCCATGGCATGATAGAGTGAATAAGTTTGGCTGCGCTCTGCTCCTAACACATCACTCAATGCCTGGGTATTGAGTTGCCAACGTTTCTGATGACTATCGTATGTATATCCTTTCGGCATCGGATTATTCCAGTCTCCATCCACAGGCTCGGAAGAATCACACCACCAGGCATCGAAGCCATTTTGGAAGAACTCCTTGTTGGCATAGTCCCAATAGAGCGAACGAGCCTGCGGATTGAAGGCATCATATACCGAACCACCAGGCAGAATCCATCCTCTCTTCTTGAAGTCTTCGTTCTGAGGGCAGTACTGAGCATTAGGCCAGATGGAAATCATCAACTTACAGTGCATGGCATGGATACTATCTGCCAACGCTTTCTTGTCGGGATAAAACTTAGAATCCATCTTCATCTCTCCCCAATGTCCGCTAGGCCAATAGCTCCAATCCTGCACTATCATATCGAGCGGAATCTGTCGCTGACGATACTCCCTGACGATACTTTCCAATTCTTCGGAACTGCAATAGCGTTCCTTCGACTGGGTATAACCGAAGAGAGAAAGAGGAAACATCGGACAGGCTCCCGTCAACTGGCGATAGTTTGCCACCACCGCATCCATGTTGTGCCCCTTCATGAAGTAATAGTCTATCTGTTGGGCAGCCTCCAACTCTACATAACTGCTATCCTTCACATCATTATATATCATGGCACACCCAGCATCGAAGAGCAAGCCATAGCCAGCTGTAGAATTGAGCACTGGCACCATCGCCTTCAAGTTGTGCTGGCAGAGATACATTTTTTTGCCACGCAGGTTCATATAGTCCTCGATATGAGAGCCTAGACCATACAAAGCCTCTCCCTTCTGCCAATCGAAATTCATCTGATAGCGATAGGCTGAGCCGAGGGTATCACGCCTCAACACATCCATTTCCTCCACATCGCCGTTTGCCGTATGTACCACATGGCGAGACTTCTCATCGAAGGTCACTTTCTCTTGATACACCTTCTCGGCAATGCGAGGTTTGAGAGGATTCTCTGCCAAGAGAAGTTGATGCTGACGATTATAATAACTGATGGCTCCCGAAGTTTTATCAATTGTAACTACCAAGCTATCAGATTGCATCGAGAAACAATCCTTGGCATAAATCAGTTTGATTTTTCGAGTCTTTCGAGGCACACACACATCCGTTCCATTACCAGCGAACTTACCCTCTGGCTGAAACCTTACTCGTACCACATCGGGGGTGACAAACTGCACCAGCAACTTGCCATTTTCCTTTTGCCACTCCAACCCATTGAATACGGGATGTACCGTTGTCGATTCTATTTTCTGAGCCGAACTAACAGTACAAGATATTACAAGAAATAGTATGGAAAAAGCTCCACGAGACAACAAATTTTTCTTTTTCATATCCATTGATAACATTGATAGCACTCACTCTTCTTCCTCCACCAACATCCGATAATACGCTGTGAGTAGCTACTTTCCTTTTATAAACTTACTTTTACTGCTGTCGGAAGTTCCACTTCGAGTTATCACTCTCGAAATCGAAGGGTGCCAAGCCTGGGGTGCAATCGCCGAGCGATACCAAGGCTAATTTCTCTTGGGTTCCAGGCACTGCCTTTGGCATGATGCGATAGGTGCCATCGGTGAGTTGGTCGATGCGCCACAACTGGGCATCCTCTCCAGTAAACTCTGGTTTGGCGATGACATCATGCTGAGCCGTGGCTGTCAGATAGCGAGTGGTTCCCTCGATACATATCTTATAGTATGGACCTCCCAGATAACCACCGTTGCCTGCTGGCGTAATGGTCCACTTCTGGTGAGGACGGAACATATAGTCGCTCATTCTTACCTTCACCTCGCCTTTTGGCCATTCTGCCTCCACCTCCTGTAAGGTCTGAGGCTCGATATTCTTCAATGGTTTGGTCGGTTTAATCCAGAACGGTTCGATGTCACGCTGCATTCTCACGAAATCCACTGCCATCTCCAAGGCATAACCTCTACGCTCCGACTCGATTTCGTAAGTACCTTCATGAAACTCGTCGCCAGCCACAGGCCAGTCGTTCTTCCATATCAACGGACGAATCGCCAAGACACTTCTGCCACCTTGCTTAAAGTCTGATTCATAATGGAATGACATCTTTTCCACACCGTTTTCCACAATGTATCTGCCAAAATGCCCGGGACCTGTCTTCAGGTTATTGGCGGCAATCACCATCTTGCCTCCACCTTGCAGCATCTCTCTGCCTACGTTATCTACATAGGGACCTGTCACACTGCGCGAACGACCTACCACGATATTATAAGTGGAGTTAGGACCATCGCAACAAGTGCCGTGGGTTCCCAGAAGATAATACCAACCATTACGATAAATCAAATCGGTTGCCTCACAGTCGATGGCGATATTGATGGGTTCATTACCCTCCACTCGCTTGCCCGTCTTCGGGTCGAGTTCCACCAAACGGATAAAGCCGAAGTAAGTACCATAACTCAACCATAACCTGCCCGTCGTTGGGTCGAGCAAGAGACCTGCGTCTATGGCATCGCAATCCTCATCATCCAAGGACGAAGCCACTACCTCTGGCTTGGTATATTTGAAATCAGGCGATTTCGGGTCGAGCGTCTTGTTCCACATCGTCAAGACATCACCACGATGGCTGCCTCCCAATCCACCGCCCGTTGCGCTATACGCCACCAAATAGCGGTCGCCAATCTTTAAGACATCGGGAGCGGCACCACGACCAGGGCGCACGGCACCACCCTGCCAAGTCCAACCATCTTCCGACCAAAGTCCACCTTCGCCCGTACCGAAGGTATAATACTTACCGTCACACTCGGCAATGGTAGAGGGATCATGGATAAATGGTTCGCCCACCTGTGCATTTGCCTCTAAAACCGAGGCAGAACACAAAGTGCAAAGAGCACTGATATATAAAAGAGTATGCTTCATAGTTTTACTTCACATTAATGGATATGTTGCGGATAGGATTGCCCAGTCCGTCGATGAATCTCACACAAAAGTCGCTCATACCTGGACCATTGATGACGGCACCTCGAAGGATGTTTCTACCTTTCTTGAGTGTCAATTTCTTCGAGACGACATCATCACGAACCATTCTGCGGTCGCCTTCGAGCATCACCACCTCCTCGCCATTGAGCCACCAGATGGAGGCACCATTCGAGCCGACAGCCAAGCGAACGTCTTTCACTTCCTCAGGACAATCGATAACCGTCACCGCCCAAAACAGCACACCATATTTGGGCTTGCCAAATGAAGTGGCAAAACGGAAGAGCTTTACATTATAGAGCTTGCTATCCAGCGCATGCCATTTTAATTTCTCCTTGCCCACCTTCACGGTAGCACCATTCTTCGGCAGCACCTCCAGTTGCTTCGGAAAATAAGGTGCATAAAACTTCTCTCTCAAGTATGAATCGGTAAACACCGTATTCGACTTGATAGGCATGGAGATGGGTTCCAAGAGCAACCATCGCTGTATAAAACCAGCCGCATTCGGCTTCACCGCCTGTTTGCTAACAGGACCGAAATAAGGATTGATAGCCTCAGGAAGTTTCTCAGTTTGGGCATCCACAGAGGAATGCCCAAAGAGAAACCCACATAAACACAACAATCTAACTATGCATTTCATATACTTTTTCATCGTTTAGTTTAGTTTTATGATTGGGATTCTCATCAAGAGCTTATTGTTCTGGTTCAATAATCCGATAACGACCACTCAGATGCATAAAGGCGAAGAGCCTCAGCAGTCCGTCATAATAGCCATCGAAATAGCCGTCCTTGTCTGCCTCATGCTTGGCATTCCATAATCGATTGACAAACTCTTTCCCCTTGACATGGGTACTGACCAAGGAAGCGGCAGCCGAAGTTGCCACCAATCCGATGGAATGACGCAATGCCTTAGGTGCATCACCAGCTTGTAGGGTATCGGTCACCATCGTACCATCCACATTATATTGGTCTAAGAATGTATCGATGCCTTTCGAATAGAGGAAGTTCTGGATGGCATTGGCGTATTGCTGTTGCCACTCCTTGTCCTTGCATGCCCAAGAATAATCGAGGGCGATGTTCATCGGCACTCGCCAAGAATCATAGCGGAAGGCATCGCCCAGCACATCACCGGTCTTCATCAAACTGCCGTCATAGTTGCAATAGTCTGGATTCAAGCCCGTCTTTTCGTTGATGCACTTGTGCAAGAACTGGCGACTCTTCTCCGCACACTCCAGCCAAAACTGCGAGCGACCATCCTTCGCCCATTTCGCCCATATCTCATAGAAAGCAGGAACATGGTAAGATGGGTCGGTAAACTTGCCGCCCCAATGATCAGGCGTAAAGGTTATCAACTGATGTTCCAAGTTGATGAACGGAGCAGTGCGGTTCATTCCCGATTTCTGCATACTGCAATCGAGAATGTTTTGCGCCTCCTTCAGATAGTTGATGCCTGTATCATTGCCCCATCTGTTGGATGCAAAGATGAGTGAAGTGACATAGTAGAGTTCGCCATCCGATGCCGCTCCCTGTGCATTGCGCGTTCCATCTGTTTTGCAACTCCAGGCAAAGTATCCCTTGTAAGGTCCGTCTTGGTGCTGCATATACTTCTTGCTCCATCGCCAGATGCGATCGAAGATGTCCTTCTTGTCCATCTGCACGGCAACCATCATACCATACGACATACCTTCTGTTCGCACGTCATGGTTCTTGACATCGCTGATGTATCCCAGCGAGTCGCCCACTTCGAAATACACCTTGTTCTTTCCATAAAACACATCGTGGAAAACTCCGTTGAGTTTTTTGTCGATGTCGGCTTGCTTATATCCCATCTCCGCCAAGAGATTGCGATATTGATGCGTCTCGAAGGCTCCCTTCTCCCATGGCAAGGCATCGAAACCCAGCCAATCCACTTGCACATCGCCTCCACTTTGGAGGGAAACATGGAGCGCATGGACACCCAATGGCGCACGCAGAACCTTGGCATGAATATCCTGCCAAGCATTCATCTTCGGAATCTTGACCTTGGTGATGACATTTCCATCCTTGCCATCAGCCCGAACCACAAGCACGCCACCCTTCGACGACTTGGCACGAACGGTGATTTCTTCCACCTTCTCCTTGCCGAAATCTACCTGATTATATATAAGAGCGGTCTTTGGTTGAGCGAAGATGGTCTTCCATCCTGCAAAGTAGTTGGTGGTATCGAGGTATTCGATGCCAATGCCTTTCTCCTGCAAAGAGGCCGAAGGCTTCTGGCTCTTGCCTAGCAAAGCAGAATATCTATCTATCTGGATTCGTGTGCGAGCATTCGTGATGCCTACGCCTCGCAAGGTAGGGATGACTTTCTGTATCGTCCCGTCGGGATTGAAGTTAAGGGAATCTACACGTACCGATCGGTTCTTATCAAACTTAGGCGAATAGTCGTTGTGGTGATAGAAGAGATACCACTGTCCCTGATACTCCACGATGCTATGATGATTGGTCCAACACTTGGTAGGCGACTCATCCATGATGACGCCCTTGAAGGTGAAAGGTCCCATCGGGTTATCCGCCATGGCGTATGCCAAGGTCTCCGTTCCTTCCTTCTCTCGCACCCAAGGAAAAGTGAAATAGTACTTACCCTTGCGTTCGAAGGCAAAAGGACCTTCCTTGAATCCTTCGGGCAATCCCTCCACCAGTTGTGGCTCGGAAGCCAGTTCCATCATGTTTGGTTTCAACTTAGCCATGTGCAGTCCCATGCCAGCCCAATAGATATAAGCCTGTCCATCCTTGGGATCGATGAGCACGCAAGGGTCAATACCGTGGATGCCCTCGATAGGTTTCCACATCGGCATAAACGGACCGGCAGGATGGTCGGCGATGGCGACACCTACGGCGAATCCCTTCTCCTCACCCTTCGGAGCGGCAGGGAAATAGAAGTAGTATCTTCCGTCTTTCTCCACACAGTCGGGAGCCCACATCGTATAACTGCCATCTTGTACCCAAGGCACCTTGTCTTGCGATACGATGACACCGTGGTCTTCCCAATCGGTCAAATTACTTGATGAAAAGACATGATAGTCTGCCATGCAGAACCAAGTCTTCAGTTTCTCGATAGGGCTCGGAATATCGTGGGAAGGATAGAGATAGAGCTTCCCATCAAACACACGAGCGGTGGGGTCAGCGGAATATTGTCCGCTGATAATCGGGTTTTGTGCCGATGCCCCACTACTTGCTAGCGCCAACACAGCAGCGCATATCCATGCTTTCATTGTATATAATTAATTAGAGAGAGAATTTCTATTTCATTGCACTTACCTTAATAGGCGAAAGTAACATTCACCTTCTTCAAGTCCTTGTCAGCCGAACTATTGCCATAATACACCTCATAGTTTCCAGCCTTGGCACGCACGGCATTGGTACCTGCATCGAAGAGTTCGAAGTTCTTGCTGTCGAGGGTGATGGTAGCCTCAGCGGTCTGACCAGCCTTCACCTCCACTCTTTGGAAGGCTTTCAAGCTCTTCAATGGTCCATCGGTATCCGTTGGGTCCTTGACATATACTTGTACGATTTCCGTTCCATCCTTCTTGCCCACGTTGCTCACTGGCACCTTCAAGGTTATCTGCTCGCCTTTCTTCAAGGTCGAGCTAGACAGGCTGGCATCTCCAATATTGAATGCCGTATAGCTCAAGCCATAACCGAATGGGAAGAGGGCATCGTTCATATAGCGGTAAGTTCTGCCCTTCATACTGTAGTCCTTGAAGTCAGGCAACTGCTCCGAGTCCTTATAGAAGGTGATAGGCAACTTGCCGCTTGGATTGTATTCGCCGAAGAGCACACGGGCCACAGCCTCGCCACCTTCCTGACCAGGATACCAAGCCTGGAGAATGGCATCGCAGCTCTCTGTCTCAGGAGTCAAGGCGATGGCAGAACCCGAACAGTTCACAAGCACCACCTTCTTGCCAGCCTCCTTCAAAGCCTTCAAGAAACCACGCTGCACCTTTGGCAACTCGATGTTGGTACGGTCACCGCCCTTGAAACCTGGTATCTCGATAGGCATTTCCTCACCTTCCAACTGAGGGGCGATACCACCTACAAAGACTACCGTCTCGCAATCTTTCAACTGTCTGAGCGAAGCCTGATAGTCGATAGGATTCTCATGGCCGATATTGATTTTCATGTCGGCGTTGTAGTTCGGCATCTCATGGTAACGGATTTCTATCTTATACTCCTTGCCCTTCTCGCCCTCAAACTCGATGCGAGACTGCGCCGTACGCCAGTCTGACTTCTCTGATTTTTTCTCACCATTCAGATATACTTCATAATGACCACAAGCAGCAACATCCAGCAATACCTTGTTGGTCTGCTTTGGGCGGAATACAGTTTCATATTTCGCAGAGAAGCCCTCCAACTTCACGTTGGGAGCAAAAGCGTGCTGACCGTATGTAGTTACCTGCACAGGATTTTTCTCCTGGGTGATGGTGACAGGCTTTCCTTCCATCTCACGATTATTCCAGAAAGTACCACGGAAGCCAACCTTTCCATCCATACTACACTGATCGTAGTAAGAGTCCAAGGTCTGGTCGTTCACCAAGTCACACCCCTTGAAGGTGACGAGTTGGCTCTTCTTCAGTCGGCTCTTGATGCCATCGAGGATGGTGATGGTGCTGCGTGGCGTACCATTATAGTTGCCCCACATCATCGGCTCGTTATCCACATTCGGTCCGATGAAGGCTATCTTCTTCTCCTTCTTGCTCAGAGGCAAGACGGCATTCTTGTTTTGGAGCAACGTCATCGTCTGCAAAGCCATGTCGAGCGATAGCTGGCGATGCGCCTTGCTGCAAAGCACGGAGACAGGAATCTTCGACCAAGAAACAATCTTATTGTCATCCATCTCGCCTAGGTCGAAACGACCTTCGAGCAAACGAATCACGTGCTTATCTACCTCTTTCTCCGTCAAGGCACCATACTTCACAGCCTCTGGCACCGACTTATATACATAGTTGAATCCACACTCCACGTCTGTACCAGCCAATACACCCTTGGTAGCGGCATTCTTGGCATTGCTGGATACCTTGTGGTTCTCCCAGAAGTCGGTGACAGCACCACAGTCGGAAACCACCAAGTACTTGAATCCCCATTCGTCTCTCAATATCTGTTGGAGCAATCGGGTATTACCACAACATGGCTCGTCGTCCCAACGCTGATAGGCACACATCACCTCCCTCACCTTGGCATCCTGCACCAACGACTTGAAGGCTGGCATATAAGTCTCCCAAAGATCACGAGGAGAAAGATTAGTGATGTTATCTGTATGGCGAGCCCACTCCGGTCCGCTATGGATGGCATAATGCTTGGCGCACGCCCAAAGCTTGCGATACTTGGTATCCTCAGGTCCCTGCAAACCACGCACCACGGCGCAGCCCATGCGGGAAGTCAAGTAAGGGTCCTCGCCGTAGGTTTCCTGTCCACGTCCCCAACGAGGATCGCGGAAGATGTTCACGTTAGGAGTCCATACGGAGAGCGAATGGAAGCGAGTCACGTCGCCACCCTTCTGCTGCAATTCGTTCCACTTGGCACGCATCTCATCCGATGTGGCATCAAACACCTTGAAGACCAATCCGTCGTTGAAGGAGGCTGCCATGCCGATTGGTTCCGGAAAGACAGTCACGTCGCCCATGTTAGCCACGCCATGCAATGCCTCGCTCCACCATTGGAATCGCTTGATGCCAAGTCGAGGGATGGCAGGAGAATCATCGAGCATCAAGGATGCCTTCTCCTCCAAGGTGAGACGACCGCACAAATCCACCGCACGCTCATGAGCAGAGAGCGCAGGGTTCTGATAAGGATACTGCTGTGCAGAAATATTGCCGACAGACATAGTTGCCATCAGCAGAGAAACGACCAAAAACTTATTGTTCATATTTACAAGATTATTAGATATTGCCAAGAGTTGGCAGATTATGATATTGTTATGTTGTTTGATAGCGCAAAAGTACAAAAAATAAAGGGAAACAACTTTATATGGCGTAACAAAAACTTTGGCAAAAATCACATACACTATAAAAACAAGCCTTACATACACTATAAAGCCTAGCATTACATACACAAAAAGACAAACGTTACATACACTATCAGGAAGACCGAAAAATACTGAGACTAAAAAATCCCGAAACCGCCAAGCGATTTCGGGATTAATTATGTATTCAGATGATAGATTATCTGATATTACCAACCTGGGTTCTGAACCAAGTTAGGGTTCTTGTCCAATACAGTCTGTGGATAAGGCAAAAGCTCATGCTTACCCTTCTTGAAACCTACGACTGCACCTCTATCCTTAGCCTCTGAAGTTGTTACGGTATAGAAGCGGCTATTTGCCTCTGTACCATGCTCCCACTTCACATTCTTATCTGTAGATTTTGGTGCACGGAACAACTTATCATATAGGTGAGTGCAAGCATTGCCTGAGTCTGAGATACGCTCGATGGCCTTGGCATCCTGCCAACGCATGATGTCGAACCAGCGGCAACCTTCCAACCACATTTCGAATGCCTTCTCCTTCTTGAGAACGTCCATATCCACGGTCTCGCTGATGGTCTTTGAACCTGCACGCTTCTGAATCTCGTTGATATATGTCTTAGCCTCGCCAGCATCTCCTGTCTGGAGACAAGCCTCAGCATAGTTGAGCAATACCTCATCGTAGCGCATTACATTGTAGTTGTTCAAGCGGATGTTGTTTCCATACTTGTCACCATCTGTATCAGTAGGGCTCATCATTTGCTTGAATGCCAACCAGGTAGAATTGCCATAGAGACCATTCAACTGGTCCTTGATACCTACAAGAGTAGATGTCTTCTTCTGCTCAGGAGTCAACTTATCAATATCCTCATTGCCATAAGTTGTGTTGTAAACAGCATCGTCAATGTTCTTCAGAGTAGCCTTCAAGCGATAAGAGTCTTCACCATCATTGGCAGCAAACTCATCACCAAACCACTGAGGAACACCCAGACCACCCCAACCATCAATATGGTTGTAAGCCTTGTTTGGAGCAGCTACGAAGTGGTCGGAACGCCAGTTCCAATAGTTAGACTCCATCCAGCTAGAACGCTGAATCATACCGCCCCAAGCGCCTTTACCGGCATTGTACTCGAAGTTAACCTCAAAGACCTTCTCAGAGTTACCGTCGCCTTCGATGTGAAAGTTTTCGATGTACTTATCACCAGGAACCAAAGCATACTTTCCTGAGTCGATAACCTTCTTGAGAGCAGTCTTTGCCTCACCATACTTACCTGCGAAGAGATAAGCCTTACCAGCCATTGCCCAAGCGAATCCCTTGGTTACTCTTGCCGCACCATCCTTATCGTCAACACCCTTGCGCTCATCAAGGTCGGTAGCGGCAGCCTCACATTCAGAAGCACACCACTCCAACAACTGCTCGTGAGTCATAGGATTCACAGGGTCCTTGTCGCAATTGTATGGCTGGTCGGAAGCTGTCAGCACGTGATCCACAAATGGAGGAGTACCCCAAAGGTTTGCCAAGAGGAAGTAGTCGTAAGCACGCATCACACGAGCCTCAGCCACACAACGCTTCTTGACAGGAGTATCGGCAGCATCCTTGAAATTACCGATTACCAAATTGCAAGTATAAACTGATGCATAGAGACCAGAGTAGAGGAAATTAGGTACGTCCAACTCAGCATCAAAATAGAACTGGTTGAGCTTGATACCATACTCATTGTCCTGTGAGTTCTCACCAGCAGCCAGGATATCGTCTCCCATCTCATTCAAGATAAGTTTATGAGGAGTATAGATACCAGGACCACCCATATCCGGCTGGCGACCAAACACATTGCTCATGAATCCCTCGTAGGCTGCTACAAGCGCAGCCTCGGCATCAGCATCCGTTTTGTAGAAATTATTAATATCTACGACACCCTTCTGCTCAATGTCCAACTGATCCTCACAAGATGTAGTGAGTGTCAAGGTGCTAGCAGCAGCAAGAGTCAATATGGTTGAAAATAATATTTTTTTCATTGTTGTTATCTTTTGAGAGGTTTAGAATGTTACATTTACACCGAATACCAACTTCTTGGAAGTAGGATAGGTACCGTTATCGAAACCACGAGAAGCGCCACTGTTGATAGAAGCGGTCTCAGGGTCTGCGCCTGGGTACTTGGTGATAGTAAAGAAGTCATCCAATGAGCAGAACACACGGAGGTTGCTGATAGCAATCTTGCTGGTCAATGCCTTTGGAATGGTATAACCCAACTGAATCTGCTTAATCTTGAAGTAAGCACCGCTGAAGACTGCTGCACTAGAGCTGAAGAACTTCCAGCTACTTGCCCAATTCTTCAAGTTTGGATACTTAGCTCCAGAATTGTCTTGGCCTTCTCTCCAAGAGTCTTTCCAATAGGTATCGATACCATTGATTCTTGGACGGTCGGCAGATACCATCAAGTTGTAAATCTTGTTACCTGCTGCGCCTGTACCGAATACGGTCAAATCGAAGCCCTTGTATTCAGCATTGAGGGTAATACCATAAGTGAACTTAGGAATAGCTGCACCCAAATCCTGCTTGTCTTCATCAGATGGAGACTTAGTCAACTCACCATCCTTGGTGTAGAACTGTGCATCACCATTCTCATCAACACCAGCATACTTGTAACCACGGAAGTACCATACGGAGTGTCCCTTCTCGAAGGTTGGCTTCAACTCGTTGTTGAATCCATCGATACCAATCTCTGTGATACGGCTTACCAAGTCGGAAACCTCTTTCACCTCATTCTTCAAGGTAGAACCGTTTACACTTACAGAGTACTTGAAGTCCTTGATGTGATCCTTCCAACCCAACTCGAAGTCGAAACCAGTGTTAAGCACCTTACCTGTATTGACCACAGACTTAGCTACACCGATTTCAGGAAGAGGAGAAATCTCTATCAAGAGGTCCTTGGTGTTCTTGCGATACCAGTCCAAACCGAAGGTCAAGCGATCGTTGAGGAAACGAGCATCGAGACCGAGGTCAACCTGCTCGGATGTCTCCCATGTCAAATCTGGGTTAGCCAAACCAGTTGGCTTAGAACCGTAAGACAAAGAACCATCGCCCTTAGAAGGATAATACTGATAGAAGTTGGCATTCGCAGCGATAGGAGAAGAATACTTGTAACCACTCAAGATATTCACGTTACCATTACGACCCCAAGATCCACGAAGTTTCAAGAAAGAAACAGCGTCACGGCTGATGTTGTCCTTGAAGAACTTCTCGTTGCTCAGTGTCCAACCAGCAGAGAATGATGGGAAGTTACCCCAACGCGCCTGCTTAGAGAGCTTAGATGTATCGTAAGCATCACGGCGGAAGTTTGCCTGGAAGAAATAACGGTTGTCGTAGCTGTAGCTCACACGTCCGAAGTAAGAAAGCTCTGTGGCATCGCTTGGAGCATTGCCAACCGACTTAGTTGCATCGGCCAGCAAATAGTCGATGTAGCGGAAGTTTGGAGCGTAAGACGACAAAATGTCCGCACCCTCAGAAGAGATGGAGTTGTTGTCCCAATGATTCTTGGTGAACGACATACCGACCATGGCTCCTACACTATGCTTGCCAAATGTCTTGTTGTAGTTGGCGAAGTTTTCCCACTGATAATACAAACTGTTGTTAGAGTTTGCTTCGATGGTATATTTGGTGTTATTCGCCATTGAGTTCAGATAGAACGGAGTCTCGTAGTTGTGATAGTTGCTCTGGCTGATACGATAACCCAAGCGAGAGGTAAAGGTAAATCCTGAGAATGGCTTGATGTTAGCGGCTACAGTACCACGCACATTGATACCCTGGTTCCACTGGTCGCGACGGTCGCGCTGATACAATGGGTTACCAGTAGCATCCTCTATCAACTTAGAGGTGTTGTAGTAATCATTGTTGTGATTAGGATCCTGAGGAACATAGAGTCCCTTTGCGATAGCATCCTGCATAGCCTGTGGAAGGTCTGATGCGTTGCTAGCGTATGGAGCGGTCAATGGGTCGATGGACACCACTGAGTTCAACAAAGAACCATAACCCTTGGTTACGCCCTTGGTCTTCCACTTCTCGAAAGAGGTAGTAGTTGATACATTCAACCACTTATAGATGTCGTAGTCTGCATTGATCTGACCTGTGAAACGCTTGTAAGTATCCTTGCTTCCCTTTACGATACCATCATTGTTCAAAATATTCAAGCTAGCAAGGAAACGGCCCTTGCCATTGCTTGCCTGAACGGTAAGGCTGTGCTGATGAGCCAAAGAATTCTCGAATACCTCTTTATACCAGTCTGTGTTCTGTCCGTTGTAACCTATGTTCTGAAGAACAGAATCATCAAGGTCACCAATATACTTATGGTATTCGATGTACTCAGGGGCATCAAAGAGGTCTGCCTTCTTACCCAATGACTGGATAGTGAACTTGCTGCTATAGGAAACCTGAGCCTTGCCACCATTGGCAGCACCCGTCTTGGTTGTGATGATGATGACACCATTACCAGCCTGCGCACCATAGATGGCAGCAGAGGCAGCATCCTTCAATACCTCCATAGACTCAATCATAGATGGATCCAAGTATTGGATATTATCTACCTTCAAACCATCGACGATGAGCAAAGGCCCAATGTTACCACTATTGGAAGAATAACCACGCACACGAATGTCGGCGGCCTCACCTGGACCACCCGAGTTGATAATCTGCACACCGGCTGCCTTACCTTGGAGGGCGGCACCAGCATCGGTAGTTGACAAGCCCTTGATGTCGTCGCTCTTGATAGAGGCTACGGCACCGGTCAAGTCGCTCTTCTTCTGGACACCGTAACCGATGACCACGACATCATTCAAAACCTCGGAGTCATCCTTCATCTGAACGGTCAAGGTTTTACCTGCTTCTGCTTTTACGGTCTTAGGTTGCATACCAACGTATGTAATGGTCAACGTTGCGTTAGGCGCAGCATCAATGCTGAACTTACCATCCAAATCTGTCACCACACCATTCTTGCTGCCATTCACCTTGACGGTAGCACCAATGACAGGTTCGCCACTTGGATCTGTCACTACTCCTTTTACTATGCTCTGAGCCGAAGCTCCCAATGGAAGCAAACAGAGAAAGGATAGCATTGCTAACGGCTTTTCGATTTTTTTTAAGTTCCTCATAAGAGAGTAGATTAAAATTGTTATATTTATTAGTTATGATTGTATATCTCGTTGTAAGATATAGATGCTCATTTTTTTATGAAGCACGCTGCAAAATTAGGATTTTTTGCAATAAGTCTGTTTATTTCATGTAACAAATACTTTGCAAACTTTATCAAATAGCACTTTTGAGACATCTGCAAAAGAATAACACAAAATGATAAAGTTTTCCAAAAGAGCCTTCAGTATAGAACTTATCTACCTGATAAACAGAATAGTTACGCTGAAGGCTCTTTTGTTTTAGGATATTAAATTCATTTATACCATATTATTTCTTGAACAAATGTGGCACAAATTTCTTCAAGCATCTTCTCCGTACCGACTGAGAATCTTGGCGTGGTAGCAGTGGTAGCAAATTTAAGAAAAAATTATCATAATGCAATATAATCTTCCAAAAGAAATGGGATGACACCGACATATACGACTCCATCATCATCCACCCACATCTTCTGATTACCATCCAATACAACTATCTTCTTAAAGAAGTCACCAGTATTATGAAGCGAAAACGTTTCTTGCTCTTTTTTTTCTATCGTATCCACATTTAGGGCAGACTGGATATAAACTTTCTCGTTACCTATATTAACAACAAAATCTATCTCATATTGGCATTTCTTACGCTTACCCTCTATGTTTCTTTCTACCTCCACAACACCAACATCCACATTATACCCCCTATGAACAAGTTCATTGTACACCATATTTTCCATAAGATGCGAACGTTCCTGTTGACGGAAGTTGAGCTTGGCATTTCTCAATCCTAAATCAACCGCATAATACTTTTGGATTGTATTAAAATACTTTCTACCTTTGACATTATACCTTTTAGCACTACTAAAAAGGAATGCATCCTCTAGATAATCCAAGTACAATTTAATGGTATGATCAGATGTTGATTTGTCTAACAAAGATGCCGCAGTGCATGCCAACTTATGCGGATTCGTAAGGGAACCTACAGACGATGAGAGAGCATCAACCAATGCACTTAAAACAACATCATCCTTGAGCTTATACCTTTCCACAATATCTTTCATATATACATTCGCAAAGAGGTCTTGAAGATACTTTACCTTTTCATGCTCATTTGGCTCCAAAACGGCCAAAGGCATTCCGCCATACATAAGATATTGCTCCAACGCATCAGCTTTCTCCAGTCTGGAAAAAGCGAGAAACTCACCAAAAGACAATGGAGAGACTTTTATTTCGCTTCCACGGTCACGAAAATTGGTGACAATGTCCTTTGATAACATTTTGGAGTTAGATCCTGTCACATAGACATCGAGATTGGGACGAGACATCAAATCGTTCAGCACGTCATAGAACGTAGTAAAAAGCATATCCTTGTCCTCATCCGGGACCAAAGCCTCGTCTATATCAGCATTCTTCACCTTATACGACAATTGGATTTCGTCAATCATCACATAATATTTTTTTTGGAGGTCTTTTGTTTGTCCAATTACATAGTCGTAGAGTTGGTTAGGATTTCTAAACTTGATGTTAGACTTCCTATCCAACGCTAGCTCGACAAAGCTATCTTCACTTACTCCTTCTTCTATCAACTTTTGCTTGAAAAGGGTATTGAGAAGATAAGATTTGCCACAACGCCTAATACCAGTAATGATCTTAACCTTACCATTCCATCTTTTCTGCATGAGCTGCTTGATATACTCGTTTCTTTCTATTACCATAGTAACATTATTCGTTTAAAGCCTATTCCACTGCAAAAAAAGGTGGAATTCCACCCATTTTTGTAGTGCAAAGATACGAATTTATTAATAAACAAACGAACATCACTGCAAAAAAAAGCGGATTTCCACCTATTTTTGCAGTGAAACTAAGGGAAACAGGTAAATCCTATCTAGAGTTTATGTAATGATAATCCCGAAACCGCCAATGCGGTTTCGGGATTATAAAGTTGTATTCATCATTTATTTAAAGAGATGCGGCACAAATTCCTTCAGACACCTTCTCCAGGTAAGCCACTCGTGATGAGTGCCCGGCGAAACATACACATCGAGCTTGACACCGAGGTCCTTCAACTGCTGCGCCATCTTCTCGGTACCGAAGTTCTCCTCGGAACCACAACCCATAAACATATAATGGATGTCCTTGTTGAACTTCTCAGAGTTGGCGAAGGCACCATCGAAGGCGGTCTTCACATCCACACCAAACAAGGCACCACTAAAGGTACCGAAGGCTGAGAACTTATCCATATTGTTGAGCACCGTGTTGAAGGTCTGGCAACCGCCCCACGACAGTCCTGCCATCGCACGATGGTCACGGTCGGTGTAGGTGCGGAAGGTCTTATCGACCATCGGAATCAAATCCTTGATGATAACCTGATAGAAGCTGGCACCATAGTGGTTGCGCTCCTCATCCACGTTCTTGCCAGGACGAGCCACGAAAGGTTGCTTCACATCGCCACTCTCCATCACCACAATCATCGGCTCAGCCTTGCCTGCGGCAATAAGATTGTCCATGATGTGCTGCATCATGCCCTGATGGCTCCAACCCGTCTCGTCCTCGCCCATGCCGTGCTGCAGATAGAGCACAGGATAGCGCTTGGTGGTGCTGGTTTCATATTCGGCAGGCGTATAAACCATCGCTCTGCGGAACTTGCCCTGCGATGCGGCATAGTAAGATACCGAGCGAACCTGACCTTGCGCCACTCCCTGCTGCGGACGATAGTAGTTGCCCTCCTCGCCTTCTGGCACTTCCAAGCCTCCAGCCTCTCGACAACAACCGAAATAGGTCTCGCTGGCAGGGTCAACCACCTGCACGCCATCCACATTCAGGAAATAATAGTGGAAGCCCACCACCAATGGATCGCTCACACCATACCAGTCGCCATCCAAGTCTTTCTTCATCGGATATTTCTTGCCGCAGATGTCGAAAATCACCTGCTTAGCCTCTGGCGCATGAAGCTTCACGTATGCTCGGCGGTCCTTATCCACACGAGGATAGTTGCTGTCGGGAATGATGCCGAGCAAAGAGAGCATCATGTTGGCGTAACGCTTTCCCATCGTGCGATAACTCTCGGCGATGAAATGCAAGCCGTCGCCACGTTGAGGGCATCCCTTGGAAGAGATGACGTGAGCGGTAGGAATCGTCTTGGCGATGTCATCCACCACAGCGATGTGCTGCCAGCAATGTCCGCCCATATCCTGCTGCACGGTCTCGCCCACGAGCAGAGGCACATCCTCAGCCTTCAGGTTCAAGTCCTTGAGGATGTCGTTATAGACGGTCTTCACGCGGTTTGGCCAATTAGGATCGCCATTGTTGGTCTCGCCTTGGTGCAAGAGAATACCCTTGATGACACCCTGCTGCTTGGCAATCTTGGCAAGCTCAATGAGACGAGCGTAAGGATTGCCGTTGTATTGCGAGGCGAAGTTCTTCATCCAGTCGGGCTGCTTCTTGAGGTAAGCCTTGTAGGTGCGCTTGTCGAAGAGGTCGATGCTGGCACCGCCCACAGCCACGGTGATGGTTCCCACCTTGATGCTGTCAGGAAGATTGTCCACCATCTTTCTGCCGAAGTAATCTACAGGAGTCAGTCCTGTGCTCGGACGAGCCTGAGGCGGAACGGCTGTGTGCCATTGTCCCTTCTTCCATCCCGCCTTCTCATCATCCACGGCATACATCGCCTGGAAGCGAGGATTCACACCCGTTCGGTCTTGGTCCTCAATGGCGGCATTACCCTCCATGTTCGACTGACCGAAACAGAGATAGATTTGGAAGTTAGGGTCTGGCTTAGCCTGCGCCTTACCTCCATTCTTCTGTGCCATCATTGGGAGGCACATCATCATCATCATTGATGCTAAGATTGAAATTCGATTCATAGAACGATTCGTAAAATATTGATTGTTAGAATTTTCTTTGCAAAGATAAGAAAAAACAAAACAAAGGGCATTCGATGGCGTATCAGATACTTTACGATGTGTTACAATGGTCTAGAAAAATCTAAAAAAGGACTAGAAAAATCAGCTTACCGCAAATTTTGCAGCAAATTTATAAA
>DJSH01000042.1:17302-21544 GCA_002440225.1 Candidatus Segatella violae | reverse complement strand
ATTGGATAAATATAATCTAAATCATACATCCTTTGATTACAAGTATTCAGTAGCGATATTGGATGATTCTGATACTTTGCCTATAACGTGGTTATGGTTGCATATTCGCTATTATATCATAGATGTTTATATCTTATATTGGCTGATTGCGATTTTGCCAATATTGACGATCGCAATATATTTTCTAAAACATTTGTATTTTGTTCATTAGAAAAGAAAAATGATACATACTAGAATGTAGGTTAAGATTGTGTACGAATAAATTTATATAAATATGTTGAATTTTAATTTCATAAGCATAAAACGAGCGATAATGCATCAGATCTTGGGTAAAACTGCTATGAATGAAAATGTTCATTGTGAGTTTAGCGAAGAACTATTAGAGGTTGATCGTGCGACCGAGACAATACTTATCGATCGTTTGACATCTTCTTTTGGAAGGAATAGCAAAAGTTTTGAGTTGACTATGGCGGATGACTCTGAAGGTTCTACTTTTTCTTTTTTACAGACTATGCATTCTCTTTCTGATGTTGATTTTATAGATAATACAAAAAATGTCACTCAGATATTGGCGCAAAATTCCAATAGAGGAGGAATACCTGGTGGCTTTTTGCTGTTTTTGGATTGCGAATATCAAAACCACCCTCTCTATGTTCTTATAAAGGCAGAGCCTCATGATGCAATCAGCGTTGCTCACCATCAGGCTCAAGCTTTGCGAGATATAATTTTGAGTCCAACTCAAAAATTATTTAAGGCTTTTTGCATGATTCAAAAAACAGAAGGGATTGATAAGGATGATTTTACTTATCTGTTATTCGATGACCAATTTACTAGCGGAACAGCATTAGCCCGATATTTTTATAGTGGATTTTTAGGTCTTACCTTTAAGGATAATTGTGCGTTATTAACCAAGTTATTCTTTGATAGGATGTCTGCCATGATAAAAACAGAGTTTGGTGCGGATTTTGACCAAAGGTCAGACATTGAAGCTTTTTTATATTCCTTAATGACAGATCAAACTCCAACAATTAATCCAACCAATATTATCAATAGTATAATACCAATGGAGAATCGAGACCGTTTTTTAGAAAGAATTTGTGTAGATGAGTTCTCTCGTTCTTTTACCAAAGATACTTCATTGTTGGTTAATGCTATAAGCAAAAGGCGCATTGATGTTTGTCATGGTTTAAAAATAAGCGGAAATTCTGATTTCTTGGCATCTAAGGTGTCTTTTAAAACAGACCCTCAACGCCCAGGAATAAAAATAATCGAAATTGATACTAATCAATGATAGAGTAATGGATGAGGTTGAGTTACGTGAAAATTTTAATTCGATTAAACCAGAATTAAATAAATGGGGAGCTAATGTTGATGAGAAACTCAATTCTTATGTTATTAGTCGTTATGCTTCAACTGTAGAAATGGTTCAGTTCAAGGCACATTATAGAGTTAAGGATGATGCATCGTTTATTCAAAAGGCTCTGTATCGTAATAAGAACTACGATAATCCGATGTTAAACATCACGGATAAAGTAGGTACTCGATTGGTGTTGCTTTGTTCAAAAGCGGTGTCTGATGTTTCTGAGTTTATAATGTCTAGAAATGATGCTGATTGGATCGTTGTAGAGCATGCAAAAGAAATTTCTAAGATTAGGGAAGAGTTTCCTGAGCAATTCACTTATCAGTCTGAACATTATATAGTGAAACCCTGTGCGGGATATTCCGCTAAGGTTAATCTAGATTATTTGACTTGCGAAATTCAAGTTCGTACCATTTTACAACATGCTTACTCTGAGGTTAGTCATGCTTTTGTCTATAAGCAAAACAAGGATGTAGATAAACTAGTTAGAAGAAAGCTATCTGCGTCTATGGCCTTTTTGGAAGAAGCTGATGAAAAATTCTTGTATATCTATAATAAGCATATGGATGAGATGACTCTTGAAATGAAGGTGGTAAACAAATTGAATGAGGAGTTTGTTAAGCTGAATCCAGACTATCAAGTTGGTATGTTTGATAGGGAAATTATGGATGTATATATGCAATTGTTAGATTCGGAGAAGAAACAAATTGTGTATGATACAATATCAGATTTTATTAAGGTGCATGAAAATGAGATAAAAGCAGCAATTGGTAAATATATTCAATATTATCTTTTCACTCAACCAGTTTCTTTACTTGCGTTATACAGTTTTGAAAAATGGCAGAATTTTACAAAAGAGAATTGGCCATATCGTTATGAGACACTGAAACTGGTTGTAGCAGTGTTGGGATATTCTGACGATGTTTTATAGAAATCAACTAATTGGAATAAGATGAAATCATGTATGACAGAGCAGGAGAATGAGCGACGAAAGAGTGAGCAACGTAGTTGGTTCTACTCTCAGTTGCATGCAATTTCAGACTATTATCCGACTGTATCGAGTATAACAATTTCCTATCATCAAGTTTATAGGAGCGCCTTTGGAGCAACTGATGATAAAAGTGTACTTCATTATGATGCATCAAGTAGAGATAACTTTCTGATAGGTAAGCGTCCAAAAACGGATTTGGTGATTTGCCAAAGATAACGTATCTTTGTCGCCAGTAATTTTAAACGTAAATAAAATGTACAGCGACAAAGATTTTCAGACATTCTGGTTCCGCTACAAGACAGAAGGCGAGCCACATGGAATTTCGATTAATTCCTTTTGCATTAACCAAGGTGTTCCATATTAGTAATATCCGTCCCAAGGTATGACAGGAGAAGAACTATATAACTTTTGTAAATTCTTGTATTCACAGGTTCAGTCCAAGGATGAGGAGATAAGCCGTCTTACCGCCAACATTAAAGAGTTGACAGATGAGGTTCGCTTGTCTCGTCTTCAACAGCAAGCATACAATGATGAGAATATGGCGGCAAATGCCACTCATTCTCAAAAGTTGGATGTAGTGCTTCAGCAATTGCAAGAAACCAAACAGGAGCTTACTGACACAAAGAGAAAACTGGAAACTGCAAAGACCTTGTTGGCTGATGCCAACGAGAAAAATCGCCAGTTGGAAGCAGAGCGAAAGAAGAATGCCAAGGAACGCAAGGACTTGGAGAATGAAATCGCTCTCCTTCGTTCAGACCTTTACAGCGGCAGTAAGAGGCAGCAGCCTTGCTGAACGGACTATGAGAACCAGCTCCCGATGACAATTTGCTTGAATTAATGAAATTTTTAGTGAAAGAAATTTAAAAATGAAATTTGCGGGCTTTGCAAAAAAGTCCGCCAAAAAAGGCATTGTGACAATTTTGGACGCTTACATAAAAGGTTGTTTTTCTTGGTCGTTTTGGCAATAAAAATATAATTTTATAGTTTATTCTATAAAAGTAAGAATTATGGCAAACGAAAATAACAATATACAGACAACAACTGATGACTCTCAGATAGTGCTTTACCAACCTGATAGTACTGTATCTTTAGAGGTAAAACTTGAAGATGAAACTGTGTGGCTAACTCAGGCTCAGATGGTAGAACTTTTTGGTTCAAGTAAAGCCAATATTAGCGAGCATATTGCTAATATATATCAACAGGGGGAATTGCTTGAAGATGCAACTGTTCGGAAATTCCGAACAGTTCGAAAGGAAGGAACACGATTGGTCACTCGTAATCTTGATTATTATAATCTTGATATGATTATATCAGTCGGCTTTCGTGTAAATAGCCATCAGGGTATTCGCTTTCGCCAATGGGCTAACAATGTCTTGAAGGAATATCTTCTTCGTGGATATGCAGTACACCAGCAGATGCTTCAAATGGAGCAACGTATTGATAGCAAACTTATGTTGCAGCATGATGAGATGCAACGTATAAAGGATACCCAAGCCAAGCAGCAACAGCAGCTTGACTTCTTTATCCGAACCTCCACCCCTCCTGCCGAGATGGTCTTTTTCGAAGGAGACTTCTATACGGCAAGAGTGGCTCTCGAAAATTTAGTTCGTACAGCCAACCATCGAGTAATAGTAATAGATGGTTATGTCACATCTCTCACACTTAGCATTTTCGATGTCAGAAAGCCAGATGTTACAGCTGTTATCTATACAAACGGAGTAGGTAGAGGCATGCAAAACCTTATGGACGAGCATGACCACCTCTTCCCAAATAGCCATGTAGATATTCGCAAATGGAAGAAGGAATCTCATGACCGCTGGCTTATAATAGATGATAGCCTCTATCATTGCGGACATTCCCTCAATGCCAATGGTGGTCATAAGATTTCCGC
>DJSH01000042.1:0-17247 GCA_002440225.1 Candidatus Segatella violae | reverse complement strand
GCAATCCTCTCAGAAGTAGAATAATAAAACTTCCCCATTCGAGTGACGACCTGTGCAGAGCGATACTGCAATGGGGAACAAATCAAAAACTTTAATTCAAAATGGATAAGAAACTTAACGAGATACGTAAGGAGATGATAGGGCAGTTGGAAGAGCGATTAGGTATGAACCAAAAGCCCGAAGACGATTTGTTCTATTATCAATCCTTCCGAGGATAGAATCGTTCTCTCCCATGCCCTCTTTTGGGTGATGACTGCATCTATCAGGGGCAAGATAGCCAAGGAGAAATACTTCCTTCTTCTTCGACAATACCAAGAAGAGATGCTTGAAGCTTGGCTTACGGAATCGCCAGATTTTGAAGACCTCTTGCATTATTGCAATGTCATATACAATACACTCCCAATGATTCTACGTGGAGTCTATAATTTCAGTATAGATAAGGATGCACGCCGCCTAGGTGCCATTTGCGTTGTAGCAGGAGGCTATGGTGGAGATATGCAAGATGATAAAGCCAATGAACTCCTCGATGATATTGACTTCTATTATAATAAGGTTAAATGTCGCAAGATAGAGCAAATGTTGCCAACCTTGAATAAGTTGGTGGTTTCGGAAGAAAGTCGTATCTTTGCTCTCAAATTAAAATAATAGACGGTTATGGATAATATATTAACTTTACAGATAGCAAGTCCTTCGTTGAAAGAACAGTTGATGCATGTACTTTCTCTTATGAAAGGAGTACGGATTGTCTCTACAGATGCAAGCACGAAGAATGTAGCGTTAGATGAAGACATTCCGAATGCTACAACATTGGCAGCGATGAAGGAAGCTGAGAGTGGTCATGACGCTGGAGTTGTTAGGGTTGATAGCTTGGAGAGTTTCATGGCTTCCATGTCGAAAGCGACAGCCTTTTGATATGGTACGACAAGGATAAAGTTGAATTAGTCCGTCTTGGTTCTCATTCCGAATTGTTTGGAAAAGGGCGCAAGAAATAACAAAATATTAATCCCCCCATTCGAGTGACGACTAGCGCAGAGCGATACTGCAATGGGGAACAAATCCAAGACCCCATAGGTCTCACCAAATCTGTTAGATCTGTGAGATCTATGGGAGATAAATTTATTAGGAGGAAAAGGAGGAAATGATGACTAACGACGAAATCTTAAAGGCATACTTATGGCATATCAGCCTGTATGCCCACTTGCCCAGTGAGCAAGACATACATGATGAACTTGTGAGCAAGGCCAGAAAGTTTATCGGGCTTGATATCCGAATGTTACGAGATGGATTGCAATGCGGTGATATTCTTACCCTGATATTATACGACATCAATGGCGAAATCAACCGGTGCGATTGGTATGCAGTCGATAAAGATTTTAAGCTATTCGATGAAATCGCCCAAAATCAAAGAGTTCTATGCTCTCTATTGTTTGATAGATGGTATAAGGCTTCAGAAGCTTATCATCGTAGAGGACTGTTGGAAAAGGCAGTATCTTGTACGGTGCAAGCCGAGCAATATGCAACCGACCATTACATGAAGTTCTGTATCCTCATGCAACGTGGAGAAATAGAAAGTTTCATGCATAATCGGTATGAATTCTCTGTCAACTCTTTGTCTGAAGCTCTTTATGAGGCAGAACAATTGGGTGACATCTATGTTGCCCAAGTTTATAATAGATTGGCTCACATGTGTTCTTTACGTTATGCAGCTCTCGGCATGTATTATTTGCGTAAGGCACAAGTCATTTGTGAGCGTCTAGATGATGCTAATGAGATTTTGGAGAATAAGATGGCTATGGTTAATGGTTATTCCGTACTTGCCATGCGACACCCGCAAGATGAAAAGCTCTTTTTGGACGAAGCAAAAAGTATTTTGGAAACAATAGATTACGAAAAGCTACCTGTGCTCCAAAATAAGATGTACTATAAGGAACTCCAGGGTAAGATATACTTCGATGTCGATCCGTTGATAGAAGCATGCAACTTTTACGAAAGAGTCAATTCTATTGATGAAGTTTGCAGAATGTGCGATGCAATCATCGAGATAGGAGTCAATCACAATCAAGCATCAAAGGCCAAACCTTATATCGACCTTTATCGCAAAATGACAATCAAACGTAATCGTAAAGATTTGCCTGTAGTGTTGAATCATATAAAGCAAGCGGAGGAAATCATCAATGGGATATTGGCAAGACAAACGAAATGAGATGATAAGCAAGCTTCCTACCATCATGGACGTGCTGGACAGGTTGGCTTATGGTGAGGAGAAATGGGCTTTGGAAAAGTCACCTCTTCGCATGCTGATGCCATCTTATGAGCAGGAAGGAAAGTTTGAGATTGTGGAGGGACCTGATGGAATGGGTCGCCTTATTCCATGCAGCTTGTCGTTCAATTGCTATTATAGAGGAGAGAGTGGCTATCACAAGCCATGCAAACCATCTTTGTTTCGCAAGGGAATGACTGATGAACTTGTGTTTCACGAGCGCCTGAAGACATGTGAGCTAGAACTTCTCATAGAGGATTATCCGCTTACCGATATATTCAAAAGTGGACTTCAAGTCAGTCTCAGTAATGGGCAGGTTATTCCTTTGCACCTGAAAATAGATGCCGAAGCCTTGGCCCAGCATTATGGCATCAAGACTGATTTGCTTGATTTGACCATCGATAAGTTTGTTGCAGCTTTCTTTGCCACCACCACTTATCGTTATGGAAAATATTATCCGATAGAGCCAAAGGAACCAGAGTATGGTGTAATATACATGTATACTGATTTTCCGTTTAATATGGATGATATGTACAGCAAGCACATGAGAGCTGTAGGTTTGCAGCCTTTCTCTCGCCCAGGCGAACAAGCCGGTTTTGTATTAAGGCTAGGAAAGGATGAAGATTTTCGGAAGAAAGCCTGCCAAAAGATTAAGTTCCGTCAAGACAAGGACATGTCTTGGTTGATATTCAACTATACTAACCGAGCCGATAAGCTTTTTCCTAAGAGTATATTGGAGGCAAAAGCTGATACTATCATCCATAGCAAATTCTATTCCTTCAAGGCATTGTCTCTTTGTAAGGAAAGATATTATCCTGGTGTAGATGATGTTGAGCTTCAAGGATATTTGAAGAAACTTCAACTGAAGATTAAGGATTTCCCGCCTGTTAGATTTTCAGATTCTGAGAAAGAGCTTGTGAAGAAAGAATGGGAAGAGAAGGGAATGGATGAATTCAGGGAGAAAGTTATTTTCCGCCCAGTAATGGAGTTTAAGGATTAGCTTATAACAAAATCGACATTTTATTTTTTGAATGAAGAGTGCTTGGGACATAAAACCTCCCAAGCATACCCAAATACAAAAACAATTTTATGATAGATATTAAACGAAAAGAGGAGTGTTGCGGATGCAACGCTTGTGGGGACGTGTGTGCCCATGAAGCCATCACGTTCAAGACGGATAACGAGGGATTCTGTTATCCTGAGGTAAATAAGGAGAAATGCGTGGACTGCGGATTGTGCGAGAAAGTCTGTCCTGTGATTCATGCAGAAGAACTGAAGAAGAATGACTTTGAGAAGCCAAAGGCAATAGTTGCAAATCATAAGAATATCGAGGTTAGATTTGATTCTACTTCTGGCGGAATGTTTACCGCCTATGCAGAATGGGGATTTAAAAATGGATATTATGTAGGTGGTGCAATATGGACAGATGATTTTGCCGCGACCAATTATTTATCCAAAAACAAGGAAGACTTATTGAAACTTCGTAATACGAAATACATTCAAGCAGACGCACAAGGCTTCTACAAACAGGTTAAGAGTTTGCTAAAGGCTGGCGAGAAAGTTATGGTATGTAACTTGCCTTGTCAAATAGCAGCTCTCAAGTCTTATCTCCGAAAGGATTACGATAATTTAATAACGATAGATTTATTCTGCAGAGGTATCAATTCGCCTAAGGTCTTCCGAAAATTTCTTGATTCCTTGGAAAAGCAATATAAGTCTAAGGTTGTCTATATCAAACCAAAATCTAAAGATTTAGGATGGCATAACCTTACATTAAAGATAGTTTTTGCTAATGGACAAACCTATTATGGTACAAAAGATACCGATTTCTTTACTCGTGCATTCCTTAACTCAAATTGTATTACAAGACCGGCCTGTTATGAATGTAAGTTTAAGGGATTTCCTAGAGTTGCAGATTTGTCTATAGGTGATTTTTGGAGAGCAGGTAATGTCAGTACAAAAGCGACAAAATTAGATGATAATCTTGGTACATCTGCGATACTAGTTAATTCATCAAAAGGTGAAACTTTGATGAAGGAGGTTACAAAGAAACTTAAAACTGAAGAGGAATCGTTAGATATAGTTGTTGCTGGTAACCCAGCTTTAGTTAGTAACATTGGAAAAGAAAAAGTTGATAGAAAACAATTTTATGATAAGATTAATCATGAAGATTTCATAGAGGTTCTTGATTATTTATTTCCAAAGCATTTAACTGCTAAACAGAAACTCAGGAATGTGGCTAAGGCTTTTTATCATCAAATAAAAATATGTGGCCAATATCGCCCTAAGCCTTTTTTCCAGTTTATTTACTATAATTTTCTTTGTAAGGATGTTAAGAATACATGTTTGCAAGAAAACAGATATTTGGTATTTACTCCACATTGTGACTTGGAAATCCAAAAGGGTGGTATTCTAGAAGTGAATGGTATCTGTAGTATCGGTACGTCTGTGTTCAGACATTCTGATAGGCAATCAAGGATACGAATTATGTCTGGTGGTAAGTTGATATTGGATGGTGATCGAGACTTTGGAGATGGTTTAAACATTGAAATCTTTGGTTCTGGAGTATTGACAATCAAGAAAGGTCCATGGACGAATGTAAACTTTACCGTTATCTGTATGGATAAGATCTTAATGGATGAATGGTCGATGATTGGTCGTGATGTAACGATAAGAGATAATAATGGTGGTCATCCTGTTGGTGTATATGGTTCCCGTATTCATTTACCTATTATAATAGGTAAGCATGCATGGCTAACATCAAATTGTACAATAATGATGGGAGTGCGTATTGGTGATGGTGCCATCATCGGAAGCGATACATTGGTTAATGCATCCGTCCCAGCAAATAGCATAGCTAACGGCATTCCTGCAAAAGTAACTCAAACAGGTATTTTATGGAGAATGTAAAAATGAGACTTCACCATGTTGGTGTTGCAGTATATAGCTTCGATGCATCTGTACCTTTTTATGAAGCCCAGGGTTATATAAAGCAAATTGAAATTTATGACCCAGAGCAGAATGTTGAGGTATGTGTACTTCGTCATCCTCAATCTCCTTGTATTGAATTGCTGGCTCCTCATGATGAAAAGTCTCCAATCAATAATATATTGAAAAAGTCAGGTGTTTCGCCTTATCACATTTGTTATGAGGTGGAGAATATAGAAACTGCATTTACGACATTAAAGAAAGAAAAGTTTATGCCGGTCTCAAAAATTAAGGTTTCTAATGCATTTGACAATCATAAGGTTTGTTTCTTCTTTAAGAAAGAAATTGGTTTAATAGAACTTATAGAAAAATAATCAGATGAAAAGATTTGAAAATAGAACAGTGGTTATAACTGGCTCTAATCGTGGATTAGGACTGGAGATATTGAAACAGTTCGCTGCAGAAGGCGCAAGTATTATTGCTTGTATGCGAACAGAGAATGAAGATACGAAGACTACTCTTCAGTCAATAGCAGAAGAGAATGGTATCTCCATTACTCCTATATACTTCGATATGTCTGATGAAACGGCTGTAAAAGCAGGATGTAAGGAAATTAAAGCTTTGAAACAGCCTATTGATGTGTTGGTTAACAATGCCGGAATACCGCATCTTGCTATTCTTCCTTTTACAAGAATGCAAGATGTGCATGAGGTATTCCAAGTAAATTACTTCTCCCAGTTGCTAGTAACTCAGTCATTATGTGGCTTGCTTGGTAAGTCATCCCATGGGGCTATCGTCAATATGGCTTCTATCGCTGGTATTGATGGCGAGGCAGGAAATGCAGTTTATGGCGCAACTAAAGCTAGCATGATTCTTATGACAAAAGTCCTTTCCAAGGAATTGGGAGGTAAGGTTAGAGTTAATGCAGTAGCTCCAGGTCTAACCGAGACAGATTTTGCTGAGAAGATGGGAGTTAAGGCAAAGGAATCGATGGAGCAGTCTTCTTTGATGCATCGTTTGGGAAATGCTGCAGAGATAGCTAAGACTGTTCTGTTCTTGGCTAGTGATGATGCCTCTTTCATCAATGGTCAAGTAATCCGTGTAGATGGTGGAATCAAGTAAATAAGAATCCTCAATATTAATTATAAAATTTAAAAAAGAAAGACAATGGAAACAAAAGACAAAGTTATCGAGATTATTGCTAATGTTCTCGAAGTAAAGCCTGAAGAGATTACATTAGAGTCTACAGTTGGTGATTTCCCTACTTGGGATTCTCTGGGACAGCTCAATATTCTCCAGAGCGTACAAGATGAGTTTGATGTAGAGTTTGAGCCTGAGGAGATGATGGACATCGAGGATGTAAATGACATCATCAAGGCAGTGGAATCAAAGCTTTAATCGTATTTCTTAACGGCAAAGAAATGAAAACTATTGAGGAACAGATATTTGAGCATGTACAGAAAACTCCTGACAAGGTGGCTCTTATCTCAGGTGATACAGAGATAACCTATGTTCAGTTGTGGAATGAGTGTTTACGAGCTGCTAGCAAGTTGCAAACAGAGTATCATCTCCAGAAAGGTGACCGTGTAATATTGTCGGCTGCAGGAAATATAGAATTTGTTTATGTATATTTCGGCGTGCATATAGCAGGTGGCATCTGTGTGCCTATTGATCCGGACACCAATCAGACAAGGTTTGAATACATTGAGAAGTCGACGACACCTGTATGTGTTATGGGTACACTTCATAATGTTAAACGTGATACCATTTCTTTTGAGTCTGTAGTTGATAGCGATACTAAGTCTGTGTATGCCATTCCTGATGTTGGTCAAGTAGCTGATGTCCTCTTTACAACTGGTACGACAGGCGCTCCTAAGGGGGTTGCCTTGTCGTATTCAAATCTTTCGGCAGCTGCTCGCAATATCAATACTTTCATAGGTAATACGCATGATGATATAGAACTTTTAGCTTTACCTGTGAGCCATTCTTTTGGCTTGGGGCGTTTGAGATGTTCTCTTTCTTTAGGAGCTACAGTGGTAATGCTTGGAACTTTTGCCAATGTGAAGAAATTCTTCAAGGAGATGACTCGCTGCCACGTTACAATGTTTGCGATGGTACCTGCTAGTTGGGGATACATCAAGAAGATGAGTGGTAAGTATATAGGTAGATTTGCTGAGCAACTGAAATTTATAGAAATCGGAAGTTCCTTTATGCCAAAGGAGGACAAGGAACTGTTGATGTCCATGCTACCAAACACTCGAATCTGTATGCATTATGGCTCAACCGAGGCTTCACGCAGTGCCTTCATGGAATTTCATGCTTATAAGGACAACCTGCTTTCTATCGGAAAGGCTTCTCCATATGTAGAAATTAAAATTTTTAAATCTACAGGACTACCTGCAGCCATTGGTGAAGAAGGTGAGATTTGTGTAAAGGGAGAGCATGTTACATGCAGTTACTGGAAGGAAACTCCTGAACGATTTGCATCCGATTTCTATGATGGCTATTTCCGTACAGGTGATTGTGGAACCATGGATGCCGATGGAAATATTTATCTAAAAAGCAGAATAAAGGAAATGATCAACGTAGGAGGAAAGAAAGTTTCACCTATGGAGGTCGAAGATATTTTAAACAAGATACCTGGTATCAAAGAGAGTGCTTGTATTGGCATCCCAGACCCAGGTGTAGTGTTAGGTGAGGTCGTCAAGGCATTTATTGTTGCCGATACTGGACTTACCGATGAAGAGATTATGGCACAGTTACGACCACAGTTGGAGGTCTATAAATTGCCTGTAGAGATAGAGCGAATAAATGAAATCCCCAAAACTACCTCTGGTAAAATCCAACGTCTTAAATTAAAATAAATATAATGATATGAATGAAACATCATATATGGATCAGTTGTTTGCTGAACCAGTTTATTCCAATAGTCCTCAGACTGATGCAATTTACTTGAAAGCATTGCAAGAGGAACTGGTATTCCATTACGAACACAATGACATGTATCGTCAGTTTTGTAATCGTAAGGGATTTGATCCACATAAAGAACTTACAGACATCCGCCAAATACCGCCTGTGGCTGTTAGTGTTTTCAAAAATCTAGGTTTCGGATTAGCCTCAGTACCAAAGGAAGATATCAAACTTCGCCTTCAGTCTTCTGCAACTTCCGGTACACCTTCTACCATAGTGGTGGATAAGTTGACTAGTCGTCGTCAGGCAAAGGCTATGGTCAAGGTGATGCAGGAATTTATCGGCAAGGATAGAAAACCTTTCTTAGTCATGGATATTGATCCACGTTCAGAGTTCCGCAGTCTGTTGGGTGCTCGTTTTGCAGCTATCACAGGTTACTTAAATTTTGCATCCAAGTCTGGTTTCTTCCTAAAGGCGAAGAATGGAGTCTCTTATTTTGATATAGAAGCAATCAAGGAATATTTGACAACTATACCTGCTGATCAGCCTGTCGTAGTTTTTGGCTTCACCTATATCATGTATTCCAATGTATTGAAGGCAATCTTGGAAAAGGGGGAGAAAATCCAGTTGCCTAAAGGCTCTAAGATTATACACATTGGTGGATGGAAGAAGTTGGAGGCAGAGAAGGTTGAGAAAAGTTTGTTTAATAAGCAACTTGCCGATGGATTTGGTATTGAGCCAACTGATGTTATAGATATCTATGGTTTTACCGAGCAAATGGGACTTAACTATCCGGATTGCCCATGTGGTTGCAAGCACACTTCTTCCTATGTCAAGGTGTTGGCACGTGATGTCGTTACTCGTGAAGTGTTGCCAGCAGGTAAGGAGGGTATGATGGAATTTGTTACTCCTATCCCTCATTCTTATCCTGGTAATGTGGTACTTACAGATGATATGGGTATTATCGAGAGAGAGCCATGTCCATATGGTCGTCCTGGTACAAGATTCCGCATTACGGGGCGTATGAAGAAGGCAGAGGTTCGTGGCTGTGGAGATATTCTTTCAGCAAAACTGACCTTCCATGCCAATACACAGGTCAAAGGTGAGGAGGATAAGCATCTAGAGATACAATATTTTAAAGGTGAAGTCTTGGAAGGTAATGGTATTCAGCAGTTACAGGCCATTATAGATGGACTAAATGAACAGAATGAATGGATTCATCAACAACCTGTAGAAGCTATCATTGGTTTGATAGGATTGGCAGCCAAGACTTGGCTTAATGACCCTAAGTTCAGATTCTTGAAAGACAAAGGTTTGCTCTTCTTGTCACAATGGTGTGACGAGCGCCATCTTAAGCAAGTGGCTCTTGACGGATTACGTGGTAATTTGAAATATGCAGATACATTCTTACCTTGCCGTGATAGCGATAAGCATTTTATGAAGGCAAATGCCCGTGGACTCTGTTGTCATTGGATGGCAGGTAATGTCCAAATATTGGGTATGTTTGCTCTTGTACAGTGTATGTTGACCAAAAACACCAATCTTATTAAAGTTGCAGCAAAGGACGGAGGTGTTTTCGCTTCGTTGATGTCAGCCTTTGAGGGCTTGGAATACACGACCCCTGATGGATATACCATAAAGGGAGATGATTTGGTAAAGACCGTAGGTGTCGTTTATTTCTCTCGTCATGCAATAAAGTTGGGGGAACTGATGTCAAAGTCTGCCAAGGTACGCATTGCATGGGGAGGTAAGGAAGCTGTAGAAACAGTTGCAGGTTATCCATCTTCTATAGATTGCGAAACTGTTATCTTTGGTCCTAAGCTTTCTTATGCTGTGATTGCAAAAGAGTCCCTTTCATCAGAGCAAGATGCCAAGAAATTGGCTCGCAGAGTTTCCGTCGATGTATCTGTGTTCGACCAAGCTGGCTGTGCATCTCCCCATAATCTCTACATTGAAAGAGGGGGTGTAGTTTCGCCAGAGCGTTTCTGCGAAATTCTAGCCGATACTTTCCCTAAGACTGAGATACAGATACCAAAGCCAACGGTATCTCCTGAACAGATAAGTGCCATTCATTCTATCCGTGGTGTGTATGATTTCAAGGGAAAGGTTTGGGGAAGTAACACGATGAGCTGGACTATCCTCTTGTCTGATGAGGAAAAACCTGAGCTTGGAAAGCCTGTCTATTCAAGAGCTTTGATGGTACACGAGGTAGATGACATAAATCAGTCATTAGACTTGATAGAGGATTACATTCAGACTATCGGCATTGAAGCTCCTTACGACAAGGCGATAGCCTTTGCCAACAAAGCTACAGAAAGAGGAGTGGCTCGACTACCTAAGATTGGTAGAATGCTCAATTTCGAGATGCCATGGGATGGCGTATTCTTAATTGATAGATTGGTAAGATGGAATACTTTGTTTGGACCATTAGTATAGTGAGTAACTTATGTCAGACAATAAGCGTATAGCCAAGAACACAGCCTTCCTTTACCTGCGCCAGCTCATCATCATGGTGGTGGCTATCTACACATCGAGAGTCATTCTCGATGTGCTGGGTGCTTCCGACTATGGTATCTACAATGTAGTAGGTGGCATCGTGACGATGATGAGCTTTCTCAATGGTGCATTAGGTTCGTCATCAAGCCGATTCCTAACTTATGAGCTTGGACGAGGCGATCAAGACAAGCTTAACCGCACCTTTTCTGCATCTCTCAATCTTCACATCTGCGTGGCATTGATTGTGCTGGTGCTGGGAGAGACTTTGGGCTTGTGGTTCTTCTACGAGAAGTTGGTGATTCCTGATGAGCGAATGACGGCTGCCTTTTGGGTCTATCAGTTCTCCATCATCACTACGATGATTAGCTTTACCCAGGTTCCTTATAATGCCTCGCTCATAGCCCATGAGAATATGAGCATTTATGCTTATGTAGGTCTGTATGAGGCTATATCTAAGTTGGCAATCGTCTATCTCCTGACGATTTCTCCGATGGATAAGCTGATATTCTATGGTTTGCTCTTGATGCTCAATTCGGCAGGCATTCAGCTTTTTTATAGATTCTATACCACTAAGAGATATGAGGAATGTCATTTCCGACTCGTAAAGGAGAAGCCTTTATATAAGACTTTACTAGGCTATAGTGGTTGGGACTTGTTTGGGGGCGTTGCTGTAATCTGTCAGGGTGAGGGTATCAATGTGTTGCTCAATATGTTCTTTGGACCAGTTGTTAACGCTGCTCGTGCCATTGCCTTTCAAATACAGAATGCAGTGAGTCTGTTTGTGGGCAACTTCTTGACGGCTGTTCGCCCACAGGTTGTGAAGAACTTTGCTGAGGAACATACGGACGAAATGTATCGCTTGACATTCAATGCTGCCAAGTTTGCCTATCTTTTGATGCTTGCCTTGGTTTTGCCTGTTTGTTTTGAGATTAATTTCATCCTCAATCTTTGGCTGGGCAAGAATATGCCTCCCGATACCCCGATATTTGCAGTATTAGTGTTGTGTACCTATCTGATGGAAACTTATCATCAGGCATCATTGATGTCTTATCACGCCATCGGAAAGATAAAGCTCGGCAATATCGTTGGCGGAACGTTGATGATATGCGCCTTGCCATTGAGTTATGTAGCTTTAAGGTTGGGTGCGCCAGCTTATTCTGTTTTCATCGTGATATTCTGTGTTAATTTCACACAGATGTTTTGGGGATGGATGATAGTTCATCGCTATGTAACATTTCCTTATTCCCAATTGGTGAGAAAAGTATATGTACCTACTGTTAGCATAACGCTGATTTCTATTATAGCTCCTCTTTTGATTAGTCATTTTATGACGCAAGGCTGGATAAGGTTATTTGTTCTAGGAATAGTGACAGAGATAATACTTTTGGTAGCTGTATATTTGATAGCACTTGGGAAAGAGGAGAAAGCTTTAGTACACAATTTTGTACAACACAAGATTTTTAAGAAATGATTCAATTAAAAAACAAGTTGGGTGAAACGATACCTTCTATAGGTCTGGGCACTTTCCCTTTTGAGGGTAGGGTGATGGCCGATATGGTAAAGGCTGCTGTTAAAGTAGGCTATCGTCTCTTTGATACAGCCGATGATTACCGAGGCGAGCCTGGCATCGGTATCGCTGTAAAAGAATTGGAAGAGCAGGGCTTGAAACGAGAGAATTTGTTCCTCCAAACGAAAATCTCCGATAACAACGCTCATGAAGATGAACCTTTAAAAGGCATCTTTTTTAATCCAACAAGCAAGTTCATGCAGCGTCATACCGTTGATGAGATTGTCAGAGAAAAGGTGGCAATTTCTTTGAGGGATATGAATACCGATTATATTGATTCGTTGCTCATTCATTATCCTTTTCCTGATTATATCGTTGATATTTGGAAAAGCATGATAGCTCTCAAGCAAGAGGGCCTTGTAAGATATATAGGTGTTTCTAATTTCCATGAGCGCCATATTGAGAAGTTGATTGCTGAGACAGGAGTTGTTCCTGAAATCAATGAGGTTTATGTGAGTCCTATCGGAATAAAACAGGATTTGGTGGAATATTGCCATAAGCATCAGATTTTGGTGATGCCTTATTCACCTCTGATGGATGTAGCCCATGGTATGATACCTACTGATAAGTTGCAGCCTATAATGACAAAGTATAAGAAAACTTTGGCTCAGGTAGTGTTGCGATGGAATGTAGAGCGAGGATGTCTTCCTCTTCCTAAAACAAAAAATCCGATGAGATTGGCAGAGAATTTTGACATATTCGATTTCTCGCTCACCGATGAGGAAATGCAAGTTGTTTCCTCTCTCAATTATGACAATCAATATTTAGTGGAATCTAAAATTTGTCCAGGACTATGAGCATAAAGCATAAAATAGCATCTAAACTGAATGGGGCTATACGTAGAACCCACTGGTTTAACGACGAGTTCTTTCCTGACTGCCGTAAGTTTTGGAACTACAATACGTTCAATACGGATGTAATTAATCTTGGTTCAACCTCAGGATATTATGCCTTTGATTATCAAGGGCTAGAGATATGGGGGGGGCAATTTTGCACTTCGACACAATCCGTTGTCAGGTGACCAAGCCATACTAAAGAATTATTTTGGTTATCTTAATCCGAAAGAAAGCCATGTGATTATCACACTATGTATCTTTAGTTCTTTGGCTGGTAGCTATGACTTCATGGAGGATAGGTTTTATACCTTGTTATCTCCAGTCTCTATACCTCATTTCTCTTACCGACGACAGCAGCAAGTTAAGTCATGGGCAGATAGTCCAATCAGACAGATGCCTCTTTGGAGTTTCTACACTGAATTGAAGAAAGTTCTCAGAGTCAAGAAGCAGCGTCTTCTTACTGAGCAACAGATGGAACAAGATGCTGAGAGATGGATAAAAGGATGGAAACATGAGTTTTCTATTTCTGATTTCTCGCAACCTTTGTCTCTTATCAACAAGGATGGGATGCAAGATGCCTCTGCCATTCTCAACGAGTTGATTACTTTCTGCAATGAGCGTAATATGAAACCAGTACTTGTTTTGCCACCAATGTATCATACATTGGCAGAGAAATTTGACAATACGGCAAGAAAAGTTTTGCTCAACGACTTAGTTGATAAAGTGGAGGATAAATCTGTGAAGTTCTTGAATTATATGGATGATTCAAGATTTTCCCATGATACTACGTTGTTCCAAGACAGTTTCTTGCTGAATGGAGAGGGAGCGAAGAAGTTTACTAAGATAGTACTTAAAGACATCGGAGTGCTAAAGTAATCATAGTGTTAATCACAGATATATTATCGACCTACGGATTTAGATAACTTACATAATTCTGATTTTCAATAGACTATAAAATCAGAACAAAATGAATAATAAGTTATCAACCATCAAATTAAATAATGGAGTAGAGATTCCTTGTATAGGAATAGGTCCTGGTATCATAGGCGAAGTTTTTAAGCCTTCCCTCCCATCCAACACTTTCCTCGCAAAGGTGGAGCGAAAGCTCACCTCTCGCATTAAGTATCGCTTTGCACGACGCGACTACATCAAGAGCCTGTCGCATGCCTTAAGCTTGGGTTATCGTCTCATCGACTATAGTTTCGCTTACGGCGATGGCTCCGAAATATTGGAAGCTATCAAGAGGGCAGGACTCAAACGTGAGGATGTGTTCCTGACATCTCGTGTCAGCAATAATCAGCAGTATAATGGGACGGTGCGTGAGGATTTCTTGCGTGGTTTGGAGAAAATAGGATTGGATTACATAGACATGTTTATGTTCCATTGGCCTGTTACCGACTATTTCGTGGATACATACAAGGAGATGGAAAAGCTCTATAAGGAGGGATATGTGAAGGTTTTGGGTGTGGCTAATTGCCATCAGCATCATTTGCAAGACATCATGGACAATTGTGAGATAGTTCCGGCTATCGACCAGTTTGAGATTCATCCGCTTTTCACCCAAAAGCCTCTGGTGGAGTTTTGTCATCAGCATGGCATTGCCGTTCAGGCTTACACGCCTTTGGCCCGCAATGACGATCGCCTTACCAAGAATCTTATTCTTCAAGGGCTCGCAAAGAAGTATCACAAGAGCATTCAGCAAATCATACTCCGTTGGGACATCCAGTTGGAACAGATACCGATACCTCGTTCTTTCAATCCAGTTCGTCAAAAGCAGAACATCGACATCTTCGATTTCTCCCTGACGGCTGAGGAGATGAAAGCCATAGACTCTATCAATATCAATTCCCGATTGCGTTTCGACCCAGACAATCTTGATTTCCATTCCGTAGGCTGATATATATGCAAGAAAATACAAATAACAAGACAATAGCCAAAAACACGCTCTTCCTCTATTTCCGAATGATGTTTACGATGGTGATCTCACTCTTCACCTCTCGTATCATCTTGCAGAAATTGGGAGTGGATGATTATGGTATCTACCAGGCAGTAGGTGGCGTGGTAGGATTTTTGTCCTTCATCAATGGAGCATTGGCTACAGGTTCCTCACGATTCCTAACCTATGCTTTGGGTGAGGGGAATGTTGAGAAACTGAAACGTACCTTTTCAACCACACTCAATATACATATATTGATAGCAATATTGGTGGTGATTGTGGCAGAAACAATAGGCATTTGGTTTCTTTACCATAAGATGGTGATTGCGCCAGAGCGTATCACTGCTGCGGTATATACTTATCATCTATCTATACTGACAGCCGTGTTCACATTGACACAGGTCCCTTATAATGCCACCATCGTCGCTCATGAGCGGATGTCTATATATGCCTATATGAGCATCTTTGAGGTATCTGCGAAACTTTTAATCTGTTACCTTCTTTCTGTAGGTAATTTTGACAGGTTGATGATGTATGCCACCTTGCTCCTTGCTGTGCAGATTGGCATCATGTGCTTTTATCGCTTCTATTGCTCACGCAATTTTTCCGAGGCAAGGTTTTCATTCACATTCGACAAGAAGATATTCAAGGAGATTGCTGGCTTCTCGGGTTGGAGTATGTTTGCCAGCACATCTATTGCTTTGAATAGCCAAGGTGTATTGATATTGCTAAATATGTTTTTTGCACCAGCGGTGGTTGCAGCACGTGCCATTTCGCTACAGGTGAACATGGCGGCAAACCAATTTGTCTCAAACTTTCGACAGGCAGCTAATCCGCAGATTGTGAAGAAATTCGCTGCTGGTGATTATGAGGGGGCGAAGCATCTGTTGCTGGAGAGTACCAAGTATTCCTACTATATGATGTACTTGATAGCATTGCCCGTGTGCTTGTTGGCCTATCCTTTGCTGAAGTTGTGGTTGGGGATAGTTCCTGAATATACGGTTCCGTTCTTGCAGATTGTGATAGTGCAGAGTTTGTTTCAAGTGTTCGACACCTCTTTCTATACAGCTCTCTATGCCAAGGGCAGGTTGCGAGAGAATGCCTTGACATCACCTACGTTGGGATTGATGATATTCCCAATCACGTATGTGTTCTTCAAGTTGGGGTATTCGCCATTGGTGCTATCTTGGACGAGTCTAGCTGTCTATGCCATCTTGGGTATGGTGCAGAAACCATGGCTCATCATGAAGATGGTAGATTATAAATGGTCTGAGATTTGGGGTGTTTATCGCTCTTGTTTGGTAGTGACGTTAGTGAGTCTTCCTATACCTATTATTATATATAGGTTATTGGATGCTACAGAGATATTGAATTTTATTATCATCGGCTGCGTTTGCTTTCTGTCGGTTGCCTTAGCTGTATTTGCCTTGGGTATCACCCCATCAGTACGCCAAAAGGTGTTGGCTGTTGTTCTAAAGAGATGATATAATCTAACAAAAAATGAATTCAAACCGAATTAGGGGGGGTACTCAGAGAGTATCAATATGTTGCGATTCCCTCTCGCCCTGTTGGTAGTGTTCGTGCATAGTTTTGGCGCCGACATTGATGTCGCCCAGCTCCATGCGAGTGGTTTATCGGGTGCAGCCATATACGATTACGTTAGGCTGTTTTGCTCCGTCGTGATAGCGAGGAGCGCTGTGCCCATCTTTTTCATCATTTCGGGCTACCTCCTCTTCTTGAAGGTGGAGGAGTATAGCAAGCAGGTATATGTCGGCAAGATGAGGAAGCGATGGCATAGTCTCGTTATCCCATACCTGACTTGGAACGTACTCATCGTGCTATGGACGTTGGCTTTCAAGATAGGTGGCATCCTGCTTCACGGCAAGCCATGGGACGGTATCGGCGATTATTTCATACAGAATGGATGCCTCCACATGCTCTGGGACAGTAGCGTCTGGGATGAGCGAACTACTTGGCTTGGTGTAGCTACCCACAACAGCGGACCTGTACTCCTGCCTTTCTGGTATATGAGAGACCTCATCGTGATGGTTGTTCTGTCGCCCGTATTCTACTGGCTCATCCGGAAGTTGCGCTTCCTTTTCATTCTCATGTTGATGGCTATCTATGCCTTCGACATCAGGGTGACGTGGATGAGCGGTACTTTTACGGCTGCGGGATTGTTCTTTGGCTGTGGAGCTTACTTTGCCATCATGAAGCAAGACTTCACCGATGTGATTTGGAGGTGGAGATATGCGATAGTTCCGCTGGCAGTGATGCTGATGGCGATGCAGACCTATTCGGGCTCTGCGATGGG
>DJSH01000052.1:99474-109755 GCA_002440225.1 Candidatus Segatella violae | reverse complement strand
CTAACCATTAGATGAATCGACCAACGGTGCATCTTTTAAACTCAGCTTGCGGAAGGTGGGGGATTCGAACCCCCGGTACGGTAACCCGCACGGCAGTTTAGCAAACTGCTGGTTTCAGCCACTCACCCAACCTTCCAGTCGGATTCTATAACCGAATCAACAAGCATCATTCTCAAATGCGAGTGCAAAGGTACTACTTTTTTCTTGTTCCACCAAATTTTTATCCGATTATTTTTTAATAAAAATGCATTTTCTTTATAACTAGCTCATTTTCAGCATTGCTTTTCTTCGTGTGAGATTGCGATGGATTTGATGGGGAATGATGGATTTATCTTTCGGAAATATAAAATTCTCTTTCGGAGATAAAAAAATATCTTTCGGAGATATTGTTTTCTCTTTCGGAGCGATAAAAAACTCCATACCATTTCGTAGAGGGAGATTCTGTGAAAAAGAAAAAAAGACAGGCTCCCGGTCTATTAGGAACCTGTCTCTATAGTAAAGGGTCGCTCGATGATGTGATGAAACTCCGTTGTCAATAACGTTTGAGAGCTCTCCACCTTTGTAATCCACTGGCTTTGCAGCTTACCTGCGTGCAAGGATAGCTCCCTTAGGTCTATCAAGCAGTTTATGTGGCCCGCCATTGGTAAAAGAAGTCTTCTCGGTTTCAATGTTTAATTTGATGAGTATCCCGATCGAACCGACACGACCCTTATTTCTTGTATGCATGAAGCAATAATTTGCCATCGTAGTTAATACGAAACCAAATGTACCTATTTTATTATTGCAAAGGTAATAGTTTCTTTTGAAACCACCAAACTTTTTAACGTATTTCTTCGAATATTTCTTCGAAATGTTTTCTGAGTTCCTCTTTGTCCTCGATGATGTTGCGCAGTTGGTTGAGCGCTTTCTCGTTGGGAGAGTTCGGAATCCATAGTTTGATGTAGCCATTGCGTGAATACTTTTCGTCCATGTGCTCTGAGAATCGCTGCCATTGCTCCTCCTTGTTCTTTTCGGGATAATTCTCCATTCCATATTGGATGGCGCGCATGAATATTTCGTGTACGTCTATGTCTCGGTCGGCTTCTGCCACTATTTTTCCGTAGATGCTGCGTGGCTGTCGGCTGGAGGAAGCGCGATGGTCTTCCACGGCTTCCTTCATAATCTTGATTTGCTCTGGATTGAACCAGCGTTTCAATCGGGCGTCTGCCTGCAGAATCTTGCCGCTTGTGATGTGGTGAATGGCTCTTGGTCCGCTCATGCCCAAGTCGTGATAGGCGGCGATGACGTACACCATGTCGATATCGGCTCCTGTCACTGGCACGAGCCTCAATGAATTGCGGATGACTCGGGTCACGTGGCGCAATCCATGGCTTTCGCCGAATGCATTATACTTGGGTAGAATTTGAGTCTCTACAAAATGCATGATTTCGATATTTACTTGCTGTTTCATAAGCTTTCCTCCGATTTTTAATTCTATCTTTTATTAATATGTACGCGCGTACATAATTATATAATCTAACTAAATTTATAAAATAGAGAGACTAACTGAAGTTCTAGATTTTATAATAGCGTCGCCCCGACTATGACTATTACCCCAACGATTCCGAAGATGAAGATGTTGCGGGCAGTCATGCCGAGCACTTTGTTCAGTTCTTTTCCTTCGCCGATGCTTTTCATCTTTCGATAGGTTGTCCAGTGCAGTGCAATGTATGCTGCGTAGAGGGGCAATATGTAGGCTGATGTGCCGTACATCTCTGCATCGTAGAGGCTGATTCCAATCATGATGCAGGTTGCCACCACGCCTAGTGAAAGATACAGGCGTTCGCCGTTTCGCTTGCCTATGTGCACGATGAGGGTCTTCTTGCCAGCCTTCAGGTCGTTGTCGTGGTCACGATAGTTGTTTACGATGAGAAGCGTGTCTACCACCATTCCGCAGGCGATGGATGCCAGTGCTACCTCCTTGGTAATGCCTTGCATGATTTCGGGTACTACTAGATAGTAGGTGCAGCATACTGGCACGATGCCGAAGAATGCCAACACCAATACGTCGCCAAGCCCAAGGTAACTCAGGCAGGTGGTGTAGAGAAAGCAGAAGATGACGCAGAAAATGCCCACGATGACCATCTCCCAACCTCCGAAGAGAACGAGAGGCAAACCGATGGCGCAACCTAAGAGGGTGGTGAAGATGATGCCTCGCTTCATGGCTGGAAGGGTAATCCATCCTTCGGCGCAAGCTCTCTTTGGTCCGAGGCGTGTCTCGTCGTCGTTGCCATGCTTAAAGTCGAAATAGTCGTTTACCAGGTTGCTGTCTATCTGCATCACCCATGCGAAAAGGAGGCAGAGCAGGGCTGGAATCCAACGGATGCTTCCACCTATCCATGATAGGATGTCGACTTTTCCTAAATCTGCATTCGGATGAAGTCGTTCTGGTGACATTCGAAAGATTGCCAATGCAATCCCCAATAATACAGGAACAGCCGCCGCCGTCAGAGTCTTCGGGCGAGCGGCTAGAAACCATGCTTTTATAGAATTTGTCTTTATCATATTAATTGAAGAAGTTCCAGCTTACACCCATTCGGAACACACTCTCGTTGAGAGGGTAGTGAGGGGTGAAGAAATAGTTCTTGGTGCCTGAGCCTGCGTTGATGTGGCTCATCATCACGAAGAAGCGAGTATGCTTGATGTGAACGTTGGCGTAGACGTTGATGATAGGGTAGTCGCCTACCTTTACGTTGTTCTCGCCATTGCCTTGCACCGTATATTGTCCCATATATGGAGAATAGTCGGGAGCCTCGTAGCTGGTGAAGAATCTCATGTCGGCTCCCATGTCGATGTTGAGCACTTTCACTACACGGAACTTCATGTAGAGGTTGCTGTAAACATTGAGTGTCGGCACCGGAATCACGCTCTTGTCGCTAGAGTGCTGATAGGTGATTTGGTTCTCCCAGTGGAAGATGCCCAGCTTGAAGTTTTGTTCCAACTGTGCGGTAAGCAGGTTGATGGCACCACTACTCTGCATTGGGGTCACTGTTACGCCTGTGCGCAAACCTTCTTCCGTCACGTTGTAGCTCTGTGAGAAGTAGGTGTAGTTCTTGATCTCGTCGACAGCCACGCGCAGGGTGGTGTTGGTCTTGCCGAATCGCAGGGTACCCATGATGCGTGAGTGGATGGTCTTGTCGAGATTGTCGTCCCACCATGCATGGCGACCGTGGAACTTGCGATAGTAGAATGATGGTGTCTCACGATGGAAGAATCCATCGCCTCTCACTTGCAAGGTGTCGCCTAGGAATGGAACATTGATGTCTACGCTTCCGTCTACTGCCAAGGTTCCGGCATCTACGCCGGTCAGGCCCACTTCTGCCACCACGTTGTAGTGGAGTGTCTTGCCTTCTTGCTTGCTCAGTTGGCCACCCACGCTAAGCACGTGTTCGTTGTATTTTTCCAGAACTGCCTCGGTGTTAGGTAGCTCGTAGTGGCGCAAGTCGTAGCTGGCGAATGCCTTCAGTCCTGCCTTTGCCCATTTGCTGAAACCTTCTAGGGTAGCGATGGCGAAGGTATTCTTCATGTGCCAATGCTTGGTTTGGTCGTAGATGGAGTCGCCTGTCAAGCGACCTGCATCGTAGTATTCCTTAAGATAATAATCGGCTGGAGTCTCATAAGCCTCGTATATGCGAGAATAGTTGTCAAACTTCAGCGTATGGATGAAACTGGTCACTGGTACATATTCTGTCTTGTACCAGAGTGAGTCTTCCTTGTTCTTCTTTTGTGCGGCGAGCAAACTGTCGGCGGTAGCCTTTCCGTTGATGGCGATGCGAGTGCTGTCGCTCTTGATGTCCTTGGCTGCCACGTCTTTGGCCGGTTCGTCGCCTGCTATCTTAGCGTTGTCTGGACGGCCAGAGTATTTTGCTTTCTGCTGTTTTTCGAAGTTCTTTTCGTCAAATTCCTTACCTTCCTGCTTTGCCTTCTTTCGAGCTTCCTCCTTGGCATCGGCGGCGGCATTGTCCTTCTGCGACTCCATGGCGAATTTCTTTGCCTTGATTTCATCCTCGGTCATCTTCACCTTGCGGCTGAAGCCCACGTTGTAGCGATGGGTGAAGAAAATATGTTGGTTGTCGAGTCGGTTCCAGTTTTTCTCCAATACGGTAGGAATCTCATTGGTGGCGTACGACTCTGTGTAAATCTCCGGATGCTTGATGTAGTCGTCGTTGGTGATTCCGCCGTTCTCCGTCATCTTCTCGTGATTGGTACTGAAGAGGAAATGTGCTTGGTAGCGATCGCCTAGATAGGATGTCCACATCGTATACTTGAAATGGCTGGTACTCTGTGCATTATAGTAACCACGGCCATACTTGTAGTCGAAACGGAAACCTGAACCGAGTCGCTTGTTGGCATTCACGGCGAACACGGCACGGAAGTCATCCTCGCCATTGGTACGGTTGCCGCAGTTGTTGAGCGTCACGTTAGTGATAGGCGAGTAGGTGTTGGTGAAATGGAAATCGCTCACCGGTGTCACGATGTTGTCGTAGGGTTCTGTGAAGATGAAATTACCCTGCGTGTTGCGTCGGTCGATGAAGATACGGTTGATGCGAGCTGACCCCAAGTTGCCCAGCGTGTTGTACTGTCCGTAAAGTCCCTCGGTGAAGGTGGTGTTCATGTACATGTGCTGCATGGTGTCGACCTCGGCTGCCTTTCGGTCGCCGAATCGCTCGTCTATGGTCCATACCTTGATGCCCTTCGGAATCTCCTTGTCGCTTCCGAGCGAGTCGGTGTTCACCTTGCGGTTGTTTACTGGGCGGAACTGTGAATCTTCGTTGTAGTTAAAATCGGTTTGTGCCGCAACCTGGAGGGTCGCAGCACAAATCATGAATATAGAGAATAATATTTTCTTCATTTATTTCTTGAATAGTCGGATACAAACTTCGGCAATCTTGAGGGCGACACCGATGAGCAGGAACACGATGGCTATGGTGCGGTCGTCCATCTGTGTCCACAGGATGACGCCTACCAAGGCGAGGAGCATGAAGCCAATGTTGAGATAGTTGCGCACCTGCAACATGTTGCTCTTGTCGCTGTATTCGAGTCGGCGATGGTGATGGCGAGTTGGGGGCACGGCATAACTGTGTTGCTCGCTTGTCGCCTGCTGATTGCCAACCTCATTTGGCTTGATTCCTTCCTGCTGTATATTCTTGTTTTCTTCTTGCATTTCTTTACCTTTTATTATATGGGTGTAGGAGAGGGGGCTCTATCTAGTCGATGACGAGCATTTTTATCTCCTTGAAAATTTGGTCTTTGCGGTCGATGGTGAGCCGACGGAACTTTCCGAAAATCTTGGCGAGGTCGTTCTTCTTCTTGGTGAGGGCCACGTTGTCTGTAATCACTTTCTCGGCAGCGTCCTTGAATCCTGTACTTCTACCTTTCTCATAGTCGTAGATGATGCGACCGAGGGTGAGGTGAAGGTGGTTGTCGGAAATCTTGGCAACCAACTGGTATTTGAATTCAGAGCGGTCGAGCGAGATGAATGACTGACTGAACACAAGCCATTCGTCCATGGTGTTGGCAATGATGTGCTCTGATGGGTTGACCAGTGCCACGCGGCTGCTGATGTTTTGGTCGCCCTGGGTGAGCGAGGTCATGTATTTCAGCACGATGTCGTATATTTGCTGGGCACTCTTGCCGTTGCAGTCGGTGTCGAGAGTGAACTCTATCTTGCCTTCCGAGTTGGTAGTGATGGCACCTTCCAAATACTTAGGGTCTACCTTGGCAACCACTCCATTGCTAAGCGTGGTGCTCTTTTTCTCAGTAGCCTTGGTCTCTTTTACGGCTACTGGGATGGCCCATCCGCTGGTGGATGTTGTCGGTTCCTTCACTACCACTGGTTTGGGTTCTGTCGTCTTGGCGTTGGCTGCGTTGATGCTGTCGGCCTGAGCCTTCAGTTTGGCAGCCTGTGCCTTGAGCTTAGCCACTTCGAGTGCCTTCTTGGCAGCCTCAAGTTGTTTCTGCGCCTGCTCCAACTGTTGTTCTTCGGTGAGCACAGTTTGCGCTTGTGCAGTCATCACTGGAAGAAGCATAAATATAGGGATGATAATTTTTTTCATGTCGGATTGTATTTTTATAGCAAAAAATGCGGAAGATGAGGGATTCAAACCCCCGATACCCGGAAAGGGGTATACCGGATTTCGAGTCCAGCGCATTCGGTCACTCTGCCAATCTTCCTTTGTCTTTAGTGTGATGCAAAGGTAATACTTTTTCTTAATCCCACAAAATATTGCATCGTTTTTTTAACTAAATTAATGTTTGGCAGGTTTTCAAAAGCGTTGGGGGGAAATGAATAAGTGTTAGGCGAGAGTGGAAAATGCGTTTGGATAGAGTAGAAAATACGTCCCGACGCAGCGATTGCTGCATCCTCGACGCAGTAAAAAATACGTCCCGACGTAGTAAGAACTGCGTCGGGACGTAATTTTGGGTGTGTTTTATGGCTAAAAAACTGGCCATATCTTATCTTATTGCGAACAAATCGCCATATCTTATTGCTTTTGCAAGAATCTATCGGCCTCGATTGCTGCCTTGGCTCCAGAACCTGCTGCCACAACGCCCTGGCGATAGATTGGGTCGGCAACGTCGCCAGCTGCGAAAACTCCTGGTATGTTGGTGCTTGCGGTGCCTGGCTTCACCTTGATAAAGCCCTGCTCGTCGAGGTCGAGATAATCCTTGAATAGGTCGGTGTTTGGCTTGTGACCGATGGCAAGGAAGAAGCCGTCGATGGCGATGTCAAACTTCTCCTCGTTAGTCTCGCCCTTGTGGCGAACGAGGTGAGCGCCCTCCACGCCGTTCTCGCCGAAGAGTCCGAGTGTGTTGGTGTTGAAGAGAATCTCAATGTTTTCCTTGTCCTTCACACGTTGCTGCATGATTTCCGAGGCGCGCAGGTAAGGCTTGCGCACAATCATGTACACCTTCTTGGCTAGACCAGAGAGGTACATCGCCTCCTCGCAGGCTGTGTCGCCGCCGCCCACTACAGCCACGGTGCGCTTGCGATAGAAGAAGCCATCGCAAGTGGCGCAAGCGGAAACGCCCTGTCCGCGGTATTTCTCCTCGTCGGGCAATCCGAGATACTTGGCAGATGCGCCTGTGGCGATGATCACGGTGTCAGCCTCAATCTCGTTTCCTCTCTCGTCGGTGAGGTGGAATGGACGAGAACTGAAATCTACTTTGTCTATGCTTCCGTCTCTGATGTCGGCGCCGAAGCGAGCAGCCTGCTCCTTCAAGTCCATCATCATCTGGGTGCCGTCTACGCCATTAGGGTAGCCAGGGAAATTCTCCACGATGGTTGTGATGGTGAGCTGTCCACCCGGTTGCATACCTGAGTAGAGCACTGGCTTGAGGTCGGCTCTTCCTGCATAGATGGCAGCGGTGTATCCAGCAGGACCGCTGCCTATGATTAAAGTCTTTACTTTTTCCATTTATTGTCTGTTTGTTTTCCTATTCTACTATAAATACGTCTTTACGGACGACAAAGGTACTAGAAAAATGGCAGAATAGCAAATATTAAGCGATTTTTTTGATACTTAAACCTTTATTTGAATATTTATTGCTATCTTTGCAGGCGCAAAAATAAAAGTTACGAATAGATGAATACAATTAAGAAGATTGTGCTTACTGGCGGTCCTTGCGCAGGCAAGACCACCGCTCTGGTCAAGGTGATTGAGCATTTCTCCAGCCTAGGCTATAAGGTGTTTACCATTCCAGAGGTGCCAACCATGTTCACGCAGGCGGGCATGAACTACCTCACATCCAACAAGGATTATTTCTTCGAGGGCGAGAAGGCTACGTTCCTCACGCAGGTGGGATTGGAGGATAGTTTCCAGCGCATCGCTGAGACGATCGACAAGCCTGTGCTCATCGTATGCGACCGTGGTACGATGGACATTTCCACCTATCTTACACCCGAATTCTGGAATCGCATCATCTCTGAGCAGGGCTACACCAACAGCCAGTTGCGCAGTAGATACGACGCAGTGCTTCACTTGGTATCTGCTGCTGATGGCGCCGAGCAATTCTACACCACCGCCAACAATGCGCAGCGATTGGAGAAGGCCGATGAGAAGGGACTTCAGATTGCGCGCGAGCTTGATAAGAAGATTGTGGCAGCTTGGAAGGGACATCCTCACCTGCGCGTCATCAACAACCACGAGGATTTCAACAACAAGCTCAACCGTGTGCTCAAGGAGATAGGAAATGTGCTCGGACTCGCCCAGCCGATAGAGGAGGAGCGCAAGTACATAGTGAAGCTGATAGGCGATGTGCCTAATGCCATCGACAGCGACATCGTGCAGACCTATCTTTCGGGCGACCCGAAGAGTGAGATTCGCCTCCGCCGCCGTGCTTTTGAGGGCAAGTATCTCTACGTGCTCACCACCAAGAAGCGCACTTCCGACAACGAGCAGGTGGAGACCGAGCGCCAAATCAACGAAAATCTCTACGAGAGCATGCTGCAGCAAGCCGATCCTTATCGACAGACCATCCGCAAGCATCGCAAGAGCTTCATCTGGAAGGGACAGTATTTCGAGCTCGATTCATTTGAGGAGCCAGTGCATGACCTCATGATTTTGGAGACGAAGGGCATTTCGCAGCATGAGAGCGTGAAGTTCCCGCCGTTCGTTCAGGTGTTGGAGGACATCACCGGCAACATGAAATATTATAATTACAACATCGCCCTAAAACGATGATTATTCGATAGCTGAGGCACAAGATGTGGTACCTCTGTTGTGTTGCCGCAGATTCTCTAAAGAAGCATAAGATGCCCCATTTTTGCCACAATGCCCAGGGTTTTGATATATTTTTAGAGTTTTTTCTTTGTTATCTCCTATATTTGTTGTAATTTTGCAAACTAGAAACAAAATAATACATATAATATAATAAGGTTATGTACAGAACAAACACTTGCGGGGAGCTGCGTCTCTCCGATGCTGGCAAGGAGGTGACTCTTGCCGGATGGGTACAGCGCTCAAGAAAGATGGGTGGCATGACATTCGTCGACTTGCGCGACCGTTATGGCATCACACAGTTGGTCTTCAACGAGGCCGACAACAAGGAATTGTGTGATGCTGCCAACAAGCTGGGTCGTGAATATTGTATTCAGGTAAAAGGTACAGTAAGTGAGCGACAGAGCAAGAATCCTAAGATGGATACTGGCGACATCGAAATCTTGGTGAAGGAACTGAATGTGCTCTCTGAGAGCCAGACTCCTCCGTTCACCATCGAGGACAACACCGATGGCGGCGACGACATACGCATGAAATATCGCTATCTCGACTTGCGACGCCCTGCCGTGCGCAAGAACCTGGAGTTGCGCCACCGTATGTGCATCTTGATTCGCAACTTCCTCGACAGCAAGAATTTCATGGAGGTGGAAACACCTATCCTCATCGGTAGTACACCTGAGGGCGCACGCGACTTCGTGGTGCCTTCTCGCATGAACCCAGGACAGTTCTACGCCCTCCCTCAGAGCCCTCAGACCTTGAAGCAGCTCTTGATGGTAGCTGGTTTCGACCGCTACTTCCAGATAGCCAAGTGCTTCCGCGACGAGGACTTGCGCGCCGACCGCCAGCCTGAGTTCACCCAGATAGACTGCGAGATGAGCTTCGTAGACCAGGACGACGTAATCGACCTCTTCGAGGAGATGGCTCGCCACTTGTTCAAGGAGATTCGTGGCGTAGAATTGCCTAAGCTGCAGCAGATGACTTGGCACGAGGCGATGAAGCGTTTCGGTAGCGACAAGCCAGACTTGCGCTTCGGCATGGAGTTTGTGGAGCTGAAGGATGCCTTCACGGGCAAGGGTAGCTTCTCTGTGTTCGACGAGGCTAAGTATATCGGTGGTATCTGTGTGCCTGGTTGCGCTGACTACAGCCGAAAGCAGCTCAACGAGTTGACCGACTTCGTGAAGCGCCCACAGGTGGGTGCCAAGGGCTTGGTATACATCAAGTACAATGCCGACGGAACCGTGAAGAGTAGCATCGATAAGTTCTATTCTCCTGAGGTGTTGGCAGAAATCAAGAACGTGATGGGTGCCAAGGATGGCGACCTCGTGCTGATATTGAGCGGCGACAATGCCAACAAGACCCGCATCCAACTCTGTTCCCTGCGACTGGAGATGGGCGATCGTCTGGGCTTGCGCGACAAGAATGTGTTCAAGTGCCTTTGGATCATCGACTTCCCTCTCTTCGAGTGGAGCGACGAGGAGCAGCGATTGATGGCTACCCACCATCCTTTCACCATGCCAAATCC
>DJSH01000052.1:91282-99401 GCA_002440225.1 Candidatus Segatella violae | reverse complement strand
TACGACTTCGTATGCAACGGCATCGAGGTGGGCGGTGGCTCTCTGCGTATACACGACACCAAGTTGCAGGAGAAGATGTTCGAGGTGCTCGGTTTCACTCCAGAGCGTGCCGAGGCTCAGTTTGGCTTCTTGATGAACGCCTTCAAGTATGGAGCACCACCTCACGCAGGTCTTGCCTTCGGCTTGGATCGCTTCGTGAGCATCCTGGCAGGTCTCGACAGCATCCGCGACTGCATCGCATTCCCTAAGAACAACTCTGGTCGCGACGTGATGCTCGATGCGCCTTCTGAGCTCGATCCTAAGCAGCTCGACGAGCTGGAGATCAAGCTCGACCTGAAGGATTAATAAGTATTTGATTTTTAACACGATAAAGTGCTGTGTCTCTTGATGTACGTCAAGAAATGCAGCACTTTTTGCATTAGATAGTCACTTTTTCTTAAAAAATTACAAGATTATGAAATAAAAGTCTTATTTTTGCAGCAAAGATATAAGTTGGGTGAAGCAAAAGGTTTCGCTCAGCAAATTAAATTAAGACTTAAAACATGGTAGAAAAGAAAGCAACAACAAAAACAGCTGCCAAGAAGACAGCAGCTAAGAAAGCTCCAGCAGCCAAGAAGGCTACAGCAGCTAAGAAGGAAGTTCTGTACTTGAACGCAGAAAACGCAGGTTTCAGAGCTGGTGACGTTTATCAGGCTTTGGCAGCTTCTGAGAAGGCTCTCTCTGTTGCAGAGATTGCCAAGGCTGCGAAGATTAGTGCTGAGGATGCTATCCTCGGTATCGGATGGCTCTTCAAAGAGGGTAAGATTAAGGATGAGGACAACAAGGTTGCTCTCGCTTAAATAAATTTTGCTAAAAGAGCCGCGGTTTCTTTCGACAAAAGGGATGCCGCGGCTTTTTTTGTTTCTTCTAAAAACCATGTATTATTATGAAACTCGACCAAGAGATACTCAACGTTCTGATGGCTGCGGGCAGCAAGGGGCTCAAGATGGAGAAGATAGCTCGCCACGTATATAACTCTTGTAATTCTATTTTCACGCCGCTCAGCTACAAGGAGGTGCATGCCTATGTGACGCAATATCTCACGAGGTGTGCCAAAGACCCGCAGTCGGTCATCGAGAAAGGCAAGGGCTATGGCGTGTATCGTATCAACTTCGAGTCGAGGACGATGCAGCAACTCATGCTCAAGTTTTCTTCGGTTGTTGCCGAAGAGCAGGAAGGGGCAGGGGAGGACGCCCCCCAAAACAGCCCACGGGGACTTTTCGACGGCGAACTGTTTGACTAGGAATAAAAAATCGGCGGCTAATTCTTCGACAAGGAATAAAAATTCTCATTTTTTCTTTAGGGATTGTCGTGGCTTATTCGTATTATGAGTGTAATATATTAAAAATCCATATAATAACGAATAGACTATGGCAAGAAGATATTTATTAGGCTTTGACGTAGGCTCTAGCTCAGTGAAGGCTTCGCTTACAGATGTAGATAATGGTGAAATCGTAGCATCGGCTTTCTACCCAGACCATGAGGCGCCTATCTTGGCGGTGAAGACTGGATGGGCCGAGCAGGACCCTCAGATGTGGTGGGACAACGCCAAGTTGTCGCTCAAGAAAATCATGACTGAGTCGGGAGCCACGGGCGAGGACATCCTTGCCATCGGTATCTCCTATCAGATGCACGGACTCGTGTGCGTGGACAAAAACCAGCAGGTGTTGCGACCTAGCATCATCTGGTGCGACTCTCGTGCCGTGGCGTACGGAGAAAAGGCTTTCCATGACCTGGGCGAGGATCTCTGTCTGCAGCACTTGCTCAACTCCCCGGGCAACTTCACTGCCTCCAAGTTGGCTTGGGTGAAGGAGAACGAACCAGAAATCTTCGACAAGATAGACAAGATCATGTTGCCTGGTGACTACCTTGCCATGAAACTATCCGGCAAGGCTCAAACTACCATCAGCGGACTTTCCGAGGGCATGATGTGGGACTTCAAGGAGAAGAAGCCTGCCAAGTTCTTGCTCGACTATTTCGGATTCGACGAGAGCGTATTGTCAGAGATTGTGCCTACCTTCTCGGTACAGAGCGAGGTATGCAAGGCTGCTGCCGACGAACTCGGACTGAAGGAGGGCACTCCAATTTCTTATCGTGCGGGCGACCAGCCAAACAATGCCGTGAGCCTAAACGTGTTCAACCCTGGCGAGATAGCTAGTACGGCTGGCACATCAGGCGTGGTATATGGCGTGCTGGGCGACGTGAACTACGACCCTAAGAGCCGTGTAAACACTTTCGCTCATGCCAACTATACCACCGACCTCGACCGCTTGGGCGTATTGCTCTGCATCAACGGCACGGGCATCTTGAACGCCTGGGTACATCGCAACATCACCCCAGACGTAAGCTATGCCGACATGAACGATTTGGCAGCCACCGTGCCAATAGGCAGCGACGGTGTGAAGATAATCCCATTCGGCAATGGTGCCGAGCGTGTGCTTGAGAACAAGGAGGTGGGTTGTTCCATCCGTGGCGTCAGCTTCAACAAGCACAACCGTGCCCATATCGTGCGCGCCGCTCAGGAAGGCATCGTGTTCAGCTTCTGCTATGGCATGGAAATAATGCAGCAGATGGGCATGGATATCAAGAAGATACATGCCGGCAAGGCCAACATGTTCCTCAGCCCATTGTTCCGTGATACATTGGCTGGCGTTAGCGGTGCCACCATCGAGCTCTATGAGACCGACGGAAGCGCAGGTGCTGCCCAGGGCGCAGGTATCGGAGCTGGCATCTACAAAGACCACGACGAGGCATTCGCTTCGCTCAAGAAACTGGCTGTGATAGAGCCTGATGCTGCCAACCGTGGCGCATACCTGGAGGCTTACGCGGCTTGGAAGGAAGAGATGAACAAGCTCTAAAAAAGGGGCTTCCTGCAAAATATGGATAAAGGATGGGATTTTTCTCATCCTTTATTTGTTTATTACAAATATTTTTATTAATTTTGCCCAATATACTATAATATATTATATATGGCTCATAAAAATAACAATCATTTGGTAATTATGGCAGGTGGAGTAGGCAGCAGATTTTGGCCTATGAGCACCGTGGACAAGCCAAAGCAGTTTATTGATGTCTTGGGAACAGGGCGGTCGCTACTGCAGCTCACCTTCGATAGGTTCGAGGGCGTGTGCAGCCCGGAGAACGTATGGGTGGTGACCAACAAGAAATATGCGGGGCTGGTTCGCGAGCAGCTGCCCGAGATACCAGAGGGCAACATCCTGCAGGAGCCTTGCCGCAGAAACACGGCTCCATGCATCGCCTACATCAGTTGGAGAATCAAGGAAGCCGACCCTCATGCCAACATCGTGGTGTCGCCTTCCGACCATATCGTGACCAACGGCGACGAGTTCAGGAGAGTGGTGAAGGCCGCCCTCAAGTTTACAAGCGAAACCGACAGCATCGTGACGCTCGGTATGAAACCTACTCGCCCTGAGACAGGCTATGGTTATATCCAGGCCGACTTGCGCTCGCCTTCGGCTAGAAACAAGGAGATTTTCAGAGTGGACCAGTTCAAGGAGAAGCCAGACTTGGCGACAGCCACCGAATATCTCAAGGACAAGAGCTTCTACTGGAATGCGGGCATCTTCGTGATGAGTGCCGCTACCATCGTGAACGCCTTCCGTGTTTACCAGCCTGGCATGGCAAAGATTTTTGAGAGCATGCGCAGCCTGTATGGCACTGACAAGGAGCAGGCTGAGATAGACCTGCGCTATCCAGAGTGTGAGAATATCTCGATAGACTATGCCATCATGGAGAAGGCTGAGGAAATCTTTGTGATGCCAGCCGACTTCGGATGGAGCGACCTCGGCACATGGGGCAGTCTGTTGGCTCAGAGCCATAGAGACGAGTTTGGCAATGCCTTGATAGGCAACAACATCCAAATGGTGGAATCGAAAAACAACATCGTGCATACCATGAACGAGCGAAAAGTCGTGATTCAGGGTTTGGACGGATATATCGTGGCCGAGGAGGAGGGCACGCTGCTCATCTGCAAACTGACAGAGGAACAGCGCATCAAGATTTTCTCGGGTGCCGACAAGTAATAAATAAAAATCAGAATACTTATAAAAAGCGAAAGGTGAACCACCCACGTGGCTCACCTTTCGCTTTTGTTATATATCCTATATGTTTGCTTATTTCTTTTTCAAGCCCTTATAGGCGAGGAACGCTACAATCACTATGGCTACTGCCAAGATGATGTAACCCAACTCGTGGCTATACTTGAGCGCCTGATGATAGACATCCTGCGTGGTCTTGTAGTCGGTGTACTTATAGATGCCCCAACCGATGGTGGCCAGCACGGTGTTCCATACCGCAGCACCAATGGTGGTGTAGAGGAGGAACTTGCCTACGTGCATGCCCGACAATCCGGCAGGGATGCTGATGAGCTGGCGCACGGCAGGAACGAGGCGACCAAAAATGGTGGACGCTGCGCCATGCTTACGAAAATACTCCTCGGCGGTCTCTACCTTCTGGCGGTCGATCAAGCACATGTGACCGATGCGACTGTCGGCGAAACGATAGATGATAGGGCGACCCACCCACTTGGCTAGATAGTAGTTGATGAGCGCACCTAGGTCGGCTCCCAACGTGGCGAACACGATGACGAGTATGAAACTCATGCCGCTGCTGGGGTCCATCGCTTTCCAAGCTGCAGGTGGCACGACAACCTCGGAAGGAAATGGGACAAACGAACTCTCGATAGCCATGAAGACCACCACTACCCAGTAGTTCAGATTGTCCAATATCCAAAGGAAAAGATCTGCTGTATTCATCCTTGAAGCTTATTTGTTCTTTTTAGCCCAAGTGTCCTTCAAGCCCACAGTCTTGTTGTATACAGGATGTTCGGCAGTGCTTTCGAGGTCGGCCATGAAATAACCGATGCGCTGGAACTGGAGATATTCTCCTGGCTTCTTGCCTGCGGCATATTCCTCTACGTAGCAATTTTTGTAGACGTGCAAACTCTCTGGGTTGAGAAGCTCACGGAAATCACGTTCGTCGGCAGAAGGATTCTCCACGTTGAAGAGGCGGTCGTACTCACGAACCTCTGCCTTTACGCAGTGGTCGGCAGATACCCAGTGCAGGGTACCCTTCACCTTGCGGTTGGCACCTTCCATGCCGCTCTTGCTGATAGGGTCGTATTCTGCCTGAATCTCTTTGATGACACCTTTCTCGTCCTTGGTGCAGCCTGTACACTTCACGATGTAGGCATTCTTGAGTCGAACTTCCTTGCCTGGAGTCATGCGGAAGAATTTCTTTGGGGCATCCTCCATGAAGTCGGCACGTTCTATCCAAAGATTCTTAGAGAAGGTGATGGCGTGGCTGCCGTCAGCCTCGTTCTCAGGGTTGTTGATGGCATCCATCTCCTCGGTCTGACCGTCAGGATAGTTGGTGATGACCAGCTTCACTGGGTCGAGCACGGCACTTACACGGCAAGCCTTCTTGTTGAGGTCTTCGCGAACGGAAGCCTCCAGAAGTGCCATGTCATTGAGGGCGTCAAACTTGGTGTAGCCGATGCTGTCGATGAACATGCGGATGCTCTCAGGAGAGTAACCGCGGCGGCGCATACCGCAAAGTGTCGGCATACGTGGGTCGTCCCAACCATTGACCAAGTGCTCGTCTACGAGTGAATGGAGCTTGCGCTTGCTCATCACTGTATAGGTGAGGTTCAAGCGGTTGAACTCAATCTGTCGTGGACGGTTGTCGTGCATGTTGTCTGCGCTGCCATCCATCTCCTTCAGAAAATCGACGAACTTGTCGTAGAGAGGACGGTGAGGTACAAACTCCAAGGTGCAGATAGAGTGGGTCACTCCCTCGAAGTAGTCGCTCTGTCCGTGTGCGAAATCGTACATTGGGTAAGCGTGCCACTTGGTGCCTGTGCGATGGTGTGGAGTCTGAATGATGCGATATATGATAGGGTCGCGGAAGTGCATGTTAGGATTCGCCATGTCGAGCTTGGCACGGAGCACCATGCTTCCTTCCACTGCCTCAGGAGTGTTCATCTTCTCAAACAGGGCGAGGTTCTCCTCGATAGGACGATCGCGGTAAGGGCTCGGTGTACCTGGAGTGGTAGGAGTGCCCTTCTGGGCTGCAATCTCCTCGGCAGTCTGCTCGTCGATGTAAGCATTGCCCTGCTTAATCATCCATACGGCGAAATCCCACAACTTTTGGAAATAGTCGGAAGCATAGTAGATGTTGCCCCACTTGAAGCCGAGCCACTGGATGTCTTGAAGGATATTCTCTACATATTCGTTGTTCTCCTTGCTAGGGTTGGTGTCATCGAAACGGAGGTTGCAGACACCATTATATTTCTCGGCAACGCCGAAGTCCATGCAGATGGCCTTGGCATGACCGATGTGAAGATAACCATTAGGTTCTGGCGGGAAACGGGTCTGTATGCGACCGCCGTTCTTGCCTTCCTTGAGGTCTTCCTCAACTAACTGTTCTACGAAAGAGATGCTTTTCTTCTCTTCCATTTTGTTGTCTTCATTAATTGCCATAATTCAATAAAAAGAATAATTTGTTATTTTTATGGTGCAAAGATACAAATTTAATTGTAAGTACGGAAATTATCAGTAACTAAATTTTCCATGAAGGGGATAAAACTTCCATGATAAGGGATAAAACGCAAAAATATGTTTTTAAACATGCGAAAAGATTTGCTTGTTACGAAAAAAAGCTCTATCTTTGCAGAAGTTATCCTGAATACAATCTTTTTACCTTAAACGACTAATACCTATTTAAGGTAAGAGCGCCCTCACTGTGAAGTGGGGGCGTTTCTGTGTTTATGAAGCACCTTCTTGGCAAGAGGATTATTTCTTGCGGAAGGTCTCGTTCTTCACGATGATGGAGCCATCCTCGGTGTCGATGGTTGCCTGGTCCTTGACATCGGCATCGATGCCCTTGCGATCCAAGAAAATCACAGCGGTGGTTCCCTCAGGCTTAGCCATAAGTTCCCACTTGTAGTATTCCTTGTCAAAATTTTTGGTCTTGGCGGTGAAATCACTGTTCAAGGTAATGCTGCGGGTGCCGTCGGCACTCTTGTACTCGCCAGCAGCTGCCTGCTGGAACGCTGAGTCTTTTACTACAGTCTGCTCTGCCTGAGCTGGAGCTGGGTTGGTTGCTTTCTTTTCTGAGCAAGCTGTGAAGGCCAACAGGCCCATAGCAAATGCTGCGATAGTAAGTTTCTTCATAATCATTTGTCCTTTTTTATGTTATGTTACTAATATATGTTATGTTACTAATATGTATACTCTGTTTTGTTGTGGACATGTTTCTTTCCACTAGATGTTTCTTTCCCCTAGAAGTTCTTTTTCACTACCTTCCTTATCTGATTTGGGTGTCTCTTATCTCAGGGCAACGCCGTAATGACAAAAAATACCGCTGGCGCATATAATCATCCAAATGCTTAGTAGCCCCGTGAGTATCGGAACGTACGAATACTTGAGGTGGTGAGTAGGCTTGAATCCGTCGGTATACTTCCGCAGAAAATGCTGGAATATATAATAATGTATAGTGGCGTAGATGAAACCGATAAGGGTACCTACAACGATGTCGCCAAAATAGTGGACGCCAAGATACATTCTAGAATAGCTGGTGAGGAGTGCCCAAAAGCAGAGAAAGGCTGTAAGCTTGCTGCGTCTCACTAGATACATCGCGAAGAAAGCCATGCTCCATGAGTTGGCTGCATGGGAAGAGGGGAAGCCGAAGCGACCACCTCGATAGCCTTGTACGACATGTACCAGTGGAGAAATGGGGTTGTCTAGATTGCTAGGACGCATTCGGCCAATCAGTGGTTTCAGAAGCCCTGAGGCCGTCTGGTCGCAGAAGGCGATGATGAGACTGATGACCACTAGGGTGGTGAGCACCACCTTGATGGGGAAATTCTTGAACATCACAAAGAGAAAACTGAGATAGAAGGGAATCCATACGAAACGGTCGGAATATATCATCATGAAATAGTCCCAATAGCCGTTGTGAAAGCCATTGAAAAATAAAAATATCTGTGTATCCAACTGTTCAAGTTGATGAATCATTTCTATCATTTTTCCTTTGTTTAATTTAGGTTTCTAGCCAGGGA
>DJSH01000052.1:88453-91199 GCA_002440225.1 Candidatus Segatella violae | reverse complement strand
CCACGTTTCAAGTTGTACCCCTTCTCCCCCTTGTCGTACACAACTCGCTTCGACTGGTTGTCGTAGATGATGGAGTTTTCTTCGGATACCATGCCGAATGCATCAGGCACGTCAAAGAAAGCGAACTTAGGCGTGGCATCGCTCATCATATTCTTGCTGAACAAGAAATCCTTGTGCTGGATACCTAGCTGGCCAAGGATGGTGGCTGCGATGTCGTGCTGCGAACCGATGAGTTTCACCTTCATAGGATGGGCTATGGCGCCACCGGTGAGGATGAGTGGTATCTGATAGCGGCTGCGGTCGAAATTGTCGAGATGTTCCTTATAGCCACCTACATGGTCGGCTACCAGCACCACGAGCGTATTCTTCCAGCGGGGCAGCTTGCTATACTGACGTAGCAGAGAGCCTATTACACTATCAGTATAAGCAAACGCATTCAATCGCTTGTCTTTTAGACGACTATATGGTACGTCGAAAGGCTCGTGGCTGCTGGATGTCTGGAACACTCTCAGCATCGGTCGTCTAGAAATTTCCTCCTTCTTGATGTCCGCCAACAGGCGATTGGCAACGATATGATCGTGTACGCCCCACTTGCTAAGTTTGTCTTCGATAGGAAAATCGGAGTCGGATATAATCTTCTGATAGCCCTGCGATACTAGGAAGGAACGCTGGTTGGCAAAGTCGACATCGCCACCATAATAATAAGCGTTGCCGTAGCCCTTGGCCTGAGCCAGCGAACGTGCTAGCGATGGCAAGTGGGCCGACTTTGCAGGGTAGCGCATGATGCTTGTCGTAGGTTGGGCCGGATAACCGCTCAATACGGCTACCAAACCACGGTCGGTGCGGAATGTATTGGTATAGAAACGTGGAAAATAAATGCTGTGCTCAGCAATGCTGTCCAAGCATACGGCTACATTCTTTTGGGTACCGACGGATGGCAAGAGGTCGTTGGCGAAACCTTCCATGATAACTATCAGTATGTCTGGTTTCCCATTCTTGCGAGCCTCAGCGTTGAGCAAAGGATAGGTGTTGTGGTCGCTGGAGCTAACCATTTGTGCAAAAATTTTGTTTGCTTCCTGCTCAGACATGAATCGATATTGCTTGGCAAAATCAGTTTGATGGGCAAGCGACTCAAACACACTGAATAGCGGGTTGACCGCAGCGTGATTGAGAAACGAATTCTGGCTGAAATAAGCCTTGCCTGTATTAGTGGTAGATACCGTGAAACCACCGCGAATAGGGATGAAAAGGGCGGCTGTGAGTACCAACAAGACCAAGGAATGACGGAAACGATGGCGGTCGAAATCATCTCTGTAGGCAGAACGGCGTCCGCCACCGAAATCGCCGAAACCATAGTTGCTGTATCTACTGCGACACTGCTTCTTGGCAGATGGCATGCGCAGGATAAACCAGCCTGTGATGCTGGCGGCAGCGACAGCCAACAGCAACAAGAAGATATGCAGGATGCTGATGCTTGCCATCGCATCTGAAGGCGATGTGAAAAAGTAGAATATCGGGGTGCTATCCAAAGGAAATCCCCAATAAGGGTATAGCCCCATGTTGAGAACAAGAGCTAAACCGCCAAGAAAAGACGCTATCAAAAAATATACGTTGAGAATGGGGCGTATCAGCTCCTTGCGAAGCCAAAGCATGGCTATGAGCAGAATGCCTGGTATGGCGGTGAGATAGCCTGCCATTGCTAGGTCGAGAGATAATCCGTGCCACACCACAGGAGGCATCTCTGACCAGAGATTGTCTACAGGTTGAGATGCAGAAGCCTTCTCCAAAAGGAGGAATAAGGGTTTCTGTACCATAAACAATATCACAAAAGTGACATACGTCTTAATGAACCATAAAACTTGTTTCATGCCTATGCTTTCTGTCTAATTTTACGATAATTTCTACTTTAGCCTTTCTAATTTCTTGCAAAAATAGCCATTATTTTTCAAATAAGCAATAAAATTGAGGTCTTTTTTCAAAAAAATAGAAAAATATTTGGTAGTTTTAAATAAAAGGTGTACCTTTGTTGTAATTAAAAATTACATAAACTATGGCTAAGTATAACATCCAACCTAAAAAAGAGAAAAATGCGAGGTATCAAACCTTGCTCAGTGAAGAGACTAAAGACCGGCTTCGCGATGAGATCCTTCGTCTTATTGTGACAGAAAGAAGGTACAAAGATCCGACTTACAACTCTAAGAAATTGGCCGCAGATCTAAATACCAACTCTCGTTATATCTCCGCTGTATGTGCAACTCGTTTCCACAAGAACTACTCTGAGCTTGTGAACGACTATCGCGTGAACGATGCCATGTCTCTTCTTACCGACAAGAGATATGCCAAGATGAGTGTGGAAGACATCAGCATGATGGCTGGCTTCAGCACCCGTCAGAGTTTTTATGCCAATTTCTTCAAACGCATTGGCATCACTCCTCGGCAGTATCGTTTGAATCATCAGAACCAATAATAGAAGATTGCTTGAGTGGTTTAACAATTTTCGAAGAAATATTGCATTCAAGTTTTTCATGTAATAAAGGATTCGGGCTTACAGCCCGAATCGTACTCAGAGGGGGAAAATATTATTTCCTTAGGAACGAGCGCAACACCCCGCTTCTGCAGTTGTGATGCATCTTGCGAATGGCGCGGTCACGTATTTGTCGCACTCGCTCTCGCTTCAATCCCATGTCGGCGGCAATCTCTGCCATGGTCTCATGCTGGGTGTCTAGGCCATAAAAACGTTTGATGA
>DJSH01000052.1:69140-88328 GCA_002440225.1 Candidatus Segatella violae | reverse complement strand
CACTTAAAGGCGCATCTACAGACATGGTGGACTTTGAACCTCTTGGGGCCAAATTGCGTAGATCCTTAGGCACCCGGTAGACGGCAGCCTGCTGGTCGATGGCTCGCTGAAGGGCTTTGCGAATGAAAGGAGCCGCATAGGAGACGAATTTGGTTCCCTTGCTCGCATCAAATTTCTTGGCAGCCATTATCATGGCTAGCGTACCTTCGCTTACCAAGTCTTCAAACTCAACGCCTTTGCCCATATAATGATTGGCAACAGCCTTGACATAGTTTAAATTCTCATTTACTATCTGATTACTTTTTTTTTCTGTCATAATTCAATTCTTTTTTGCAAAAATACAGAGAATATTTCAATGCAGCAAATATTTAACCACTTTTTTTCAACTATTGGCATAATGCCGCATACGGACATGTGTCGCAACGTGTCTTATCGTCGGTGGCGGCAAAAGGCAACGAGCGGTCGTAGACGTTGGAAATCAACTTCTTGAGACGTTCCATGAACTCTTTTTCGTAAGGCTCTACCGTATTTATCAAGTCTCTGCCCATTTTGAGCGTAGGGTCGTAATCATCGGCTCCAGCGTTCTGGATAAACAGCAAGCCAGGTGCTACCTCTTCTTTGGCTGGATTGAGCTTGTTGTTGTGGCTTACGATAATCGAATAGAGCATGGCTTGTAAGTAGTAGTCTGTGTGCTTGGAGAGCATGCTTGGGTCGAAAATCTCTTCCATGGTCTTCGGGTGGGTGGTGTTGCTGCGCCCTGTCTTGTAGTCGATGACCCTGATTCTCTCTGCAATGTTGCCTGCACCTGGATTCCCATTGGCTGCAACTGCGTCCAGACGGTCGATGAAACCACCTACCGTTAGCTTTTTGATGCCGTCGGGAGTTTCCGTCTCTATCTCATGCCTTACAACAATTTCCAAGCCAAGAATGGTGAATGGAGCTTGGCGGGCATCTATTGTAAGGAGCTGTTTCAGATAGCGGGCAATGACTTCTTTGTTAATGAGTTGCAAACCGTTGTATTTCGGACGGTAGTCATTGGCACTTACCTTGAAAAGTTCTTCCCTAAAGGCTTGATCAACGAGTCTATATATGAGGGAATCGTTCTTGAGGTCTTGCTCCAAGTCGCCCTTACTGATGACTATCGGATGAATGAGTTGAGTTTTCCCATCCTTGGTAGTTGTGATGTCGCTGGTGCTGGCGTGTTTCAAGTAGAGCAGCTCGGCTGCCCTATGGAAGATATTACCAAACATCTTGTTGTCTATCTCTTCCTCGTCAATCTCTTCGGGTTCTAGAAGCTCTTTCACATATTTATAATAGAAGCGCTTGGGGCATCGAAGATAGGTGTTGAGAAAGGTAGGGGTTATCATTTTTATTTCATTCAGCCGCTTCATGATCTCGTCGTCTTTGATGATGTCTCTGAAATCGGGCTGAAGTGTTGTCTGACCAGCTACCAGGGCCTTTCTAGTGATGGTGTGCGGACTTTCGATGAGAAGCTGGAGCATAAAGCGACTCATTTCTCCCGATTGTCCATCCTCAGTGGCATCATTGTAGGTTATGGTGATGTCGTGGGCGCGCTGCAGCAAACTATGGTAGTAGTAGGCGTATATGGCCACTTTATTGTCGACAGTGGTCAGACCGTATGCCTTGCGCAGGGAATAGGGGATGAAACTGGAGTCGTTGATTCCCTTTGGTAGTTTCCCTTCGTTGCACGACAAAACAAGGATGTGGTCGAAGTCGAGATTACGAGTTTCAAGCACTCCCATCACCTGGATTCCTTCGGCTGGTTCGCCGTGAAAAGGAATACTGGTGGTCTGTACCAATTGTTGGATGAGGCGTTCCAATGTGATGGTGTCTACTTGGAGGTCACCCGACTTGATTAGGTCTTGCAATCGATTGATAAGGGTATATGTCCTGAACAGGGACTCATGGAATAGAGGGTCTTCCAACTCTCGCGCATTCACACCAATGGTCTTCAGGATATTCAGAAGATAGGTGGTGAGGGTTAAGTTGTATTCATCCTCTGATGCCACGCTCTCCAAATCGCTAAACAACAAGGAGAGACCTTCGTCTCCATCTAAACTTAGGAAAGAGCGAGAAGGATAAAACCTCTTTTGCTGGTCGAGGGCATCCAGCAATTCTTGGTTCCTGGCAGATATGTAGCGTGCGTATGGATGACGGAGAGTCATCAGTACATAGTGAAGACGGTAGTTGGAGCTATGCTTGGGATGTCCAATGCCCTGCAACTTGATGAGTTGCTGCAAAAGACTGTAGAATGGAGTCTGCTGCAAAGGATAGCCTAGCGTGATGTTATAGCTGATTTTAACGTTCTCGTTGTAATCGGGAAGGTCTTGTAAGTCCTTGTCTGTAGGTAAACTATGTATCACGGTTTGAAGCAAGCCTTCATCGGCCAGCACAATGGCTACGCTCTTGCCGCCTCTGCATCTATGGTTGCTTTTGAGCCATTGGTTGACATATCTTGCTTGTATGTTTTCTGTGCTCGCAGAGATGTATGTGATGTCTTTCTTATGTGAGAAATTATTGTACAAGTGCCGCTTGTCTTCTGGTGCCAAATCCTCCAATTCATTGGGATAATGTTTCATGTATTCACGGATATAGTGGCCAGCCTCATGGTTGCCATCCATGTAATAATTATCGTAGTCCCAGTAGAATCGTGCCTTGCCTTCTTTCATGAGTCGGTTGCATAGCTTTTGTTCTACCACTTGCATCATGTTGAATCCCACAAAGAGATATTTCTTGTGGGCAAATTGAATTTGCTCATTATTTACGACTTTGCGATAAAGTGCTCCCTCGTAGGCGAGACCTTGCTCTGCGAGCCTTTGGTTGAAAAGCTGGTAAATGTCGATAAAATGACTCCATAATTGCAGGAATCGCTTTTTGAGTTCGGTGTTATGGTCGTTGCTGAAATTGCTGAAGAACTTTTTGATCATCTCCTTTTGTTCTTCGGTGAGATAAGAGATGTCGTCGAGCTCGTGGATGTCGCTGAGGTTGGCAAACAGCTTGTTGGCATCTGCCATGTTTTTGTCGATATCGTCGAAATCGGAGATAAGAAGTTGCCCCCAGCCATAAAAATGGTCGAGAGTCTCGTTGATTCCTGTACATTCCACGAATGTCTTGTGAAGGTCGCATATCAGTTTGATGGGATCTCCTACGACAAGGTCGCTATGCTTGCGAAACAGATCACTGATTGTTATATAAGTGGGCGACCAGATAGGGCCGTCACTTAGACGAGCCAAACTTTCGTTAAGAAACAAGGCGGCACGCTTGTTTGGGAAGACGACTGCGATGTCGCTGAGGTTGTTGCCATATTTCTTGAGAATGTCTCTGGCTACATATTTCAGAAAAGTTTTCATATGCGTTGTTGGTCTGAATATTTGTTATTTGATTACTTCTACCACTTTGTTGGGATATACGTACCAAAGATAGCCTTTCACGTTTTTGTGTCCCATGTTACGGAGCAATTTGATATATTCTCTTACTTGTTGGTGGTGTTCCTCTCGCTGTCGACCGAACTTGAAGTCTATCACGATGGTCGTATGCCCGTCTTTCATTACACGGTCTGGACGGTGTTCCACCACCTTGTCGTTTTCTACACTGAGAATTGAACACTCGTTGAGAATAGTCCACTTGTCAGTGAACCAATCGCTTACCTTCGGCGAATAGAGTCGCTTTCGTATCAAGGCTTCCAGCTTCGTACGAGAGAGGTTCTCATCATACAAAAGTCCGTCAAGTTCCATCTGCTTTAAAGCTCCTTCTATGTCTTGGTGAGTATGAATGGTAGAGAGCAAATAGTGTAATACGGTACCCATCTTGATGTAGTATTTTTGCTGTTCCTCTGTTTCGTCGCCTTCTATGAGGTCGCGACTCTTGTTGCTCTGTTTGAATAACGGCATCTCTGGTGTTACGCTCAGTTTGATATTGAGTGGTGTCGATTTCTCGGCAAGTACATTTACTTGTTTTTTCTTTCTTGTTTCTGGCTCTTGTTTGCCAATGTATGTTTCACCGTAGGAGAACAGAATGTCGTCTGTCTTTGGGTCGGAGCCCAAGCCTTCCAATGTCATTGGCTGTTGGTGGGAAGACAGCTCGTCTGCAACTTTCTCCAGTGCCTGTTCTATCACGTATGAGCGATAACCCTTTTGGGCAGACCTCTTGCCAAAGACAAAAAGGTTATGGCTGGCACGAGTGAAGGCTACATAGAGCAAGTTTAGGTTGTCGACCACGTTTTGTAGGTGCTCGTGATGATAGTCTTGCTCGTAGACGCTCTGTTTCATAGTCTTGGCATTAAAGTCTATAGGTACGAGCGGTAACTCGTTAAAAGGTGCTTCCTTAGGAGTGCACCAAATCGTGTTCGACTTTTCCATTTGCCAGTCGCAGAAAGGCATGATGACGTGGTCGTATTCCAATCCCTTGCTCTTGTGAATGGTGAGAAATCTGATACCGCCATCGCTGTCGCTGTGGATACTTTTTTCGTGTATGCTGTTGTTCCACTCTTTGAGGAAGGCATCGATGTCACTGCTGTTGTCGACAAGGTATTTGTTCAATTTGTCGTAGAAGGCGCAGATGTAGGCATCTTGTTTGGTCATGTCTTCCACCTCTCCCATTTTGAGCTCAGAGAATAAACATTCGGTGAGGTCAAACAATGGCATTTCCAAGTATTGGGTGCGGTGTTTCTTCCATTTTGCTGGCAATTCTTCTCCTCCTAGATATTTGTCACAATATTTCTGTATGGTTGCTGCAGAGATTTCGTCGTTAGGATGCGTCAACCATTTGAGAGCTGTGACGAGTGTGCAGACTGCTTGTGAGGCATCTAGTCGGAAGGCTTCATCTGACACCAGAGGAAAGTCGGAGTTTTCCATAAAATACGCAGCCATGTCTTGTATGGTGCGGTTGCTTCTTACAAGAATGGCTATTTTGTTGCAGGGCACACCTTTCTGGGTGAGGCCTTTCACTGTATCCAAGGTTAGCTGTTTCATTTGTTCCTCGGCGTCCTCGTTGCTTACCAGTTGCACCTGGATGTGACCTTGAGCCATAGAGTGGCTTTTGGGCACTTTTTGGCACACGTCTCTGTAGGCATTTTGCAGTTGCTGAATGCCAGTAGGGTCTTCGTCTTTCAAGGCTGCGCATTCCAGGGCGACCGCCTCGGTGAAGAATGCGTTGTTAAAATCGATGATGTTTCGGTCGGAGCGGAAATTGGTATCAAGGGTCTTGATGTCAAGTCGCTCTTTGCTATTGCTAAATTCGATTCCTATGTTGTTGAGCAATCTCCAGTCGCCTGAACGCCATCGATAGATGCTCTGTTTTACATCGCCCACAATAAGGTTGCCTGCGTCTTCTCTACTCATGGTTTCTTCAAGCAATACCTTGAAGTTTTTCCACTGTATCGTACTGGTGTCTTGGAATTCGTCGATCATTACGTGGTCGAGTTGAGTTCCGATTTTTTCGAAGATGAATGGCGAGTCGCTGTCCTGGATGAGTGAGTGGAGTAGTGTTTGGGTGTCACTCAGCAGAAAGCGGTTGGCTTCGCGATTCATTTCTCTCACTTTTTGGTCGATGCTGCCCAGTAGTCGCAATTGATTGAGATGCTTGATGGTGAGGTCGGCACTCTTGAACATCCTTACCAGCTTCGGACGGTTGTCTTCGGCGAAGAGCAAGATAGGATAGAGTATGGATGCAACATAGTCGAAGATGGGCGTATGATTGTTGGCGTCGCTCTTCTTGACCCAAGCTTTAGGACTTTCAAAGCATTTCTTGAAAGTCTCGTTGCATAGGTCATCATCATCATATTTTCCAGACTTTAGCTTGTTGAAATAGCTCCAAATACCACGTGTCTTACCTGCTAGGTCGTTGGAAGAAAATCCTTCCTCTTCCAGAGCATCGAAGAATGTGGCTGCAATTTCCTTCAACTGCTCTTTTGCTTGGTTGCGCATTTTCTTGATGCGCTCAGTGAAATTCTTGAAGAAATCTTCTTGGCTCATGAGCTCGTTCAGCTTTTCTGAGCTGTCCTTGTAATAGTCTTTGAAGATATTCTCGCCAAATTTCTTGATTTGTCCAATGACATTCCAGCTCTTGTCGGCATCGATGTTTTCTTTGATGTAATCCATAATCCAGAACAGCAGGCGATCGGTGTCTTCCAAACTCTCGATAAGTTCGTCTACAGCTTGCTGCTCTACTTGATAGTCGTTGAGCTCTATGCGAAGATTGGCGGTGAGGTCAAGTTCACGTGCCAAGTTTCTGAGCACACTTTGGAAAAATGTGTCTATCGTCTCTACACGAAAGTAGTTGTAGTTGTGTATCAGAAGGTGCAGCGCTGAGGCTGCGTTCTGCTGTATTTGTTGGGCAGAGAGATAGGGCAAGGTTTCTTGTATCTGTGCCTTGTAGTCGGCGGCATCGGGCATGTCGTGTGCTATCTCGTAGAGTTTGCCCAATATGCGCATTTTCATCTCTTCGGTTGCCTTGTTTGTGAAGGTTACCGCCAGAATAGTGCGATAGGTGGCTGGGTTGGCAATCACGAGCGTCATATATTCTCGTGCTAAAGTAAACGTCTTGCCAGAACCTGCACTTGCTTTATAAACAGTTAGTTGTGAACCCATATTGTTATTATGTTTTAATGTTTTACCCATTTTTACCAATTTCGGAATAGTTCGAAGCCGAAGCGACATCCTACGCCATCAAATTTTGTGTTCTTAAATGCAGCGAAGAAGCCTAATGTCATCAAGCGGGTGGTTACGCCATATCCCCATTCTGTGTAAGGATGGAGATGCTTAACGACGAGGCTGCTCATATAGATGCGCTCTTTCTCGATGTATCTGCCGATGAGGGGAAGCCAAGCTGAAATCATCATAGGCGCCTCATAGGTGAAGTTGCCTCGCAGATAATAGTCGCTGGCATTATACCATTGGGAAGAGAGCAACTCAAACTCTCCGCTCCAGTTGTCGTTCCAGCCGCCAGGAATGTTGTTGTCGTGGAAATTCGTGTAGTCTACGAAATCCCAGTGGTCGCCCTTCCTCGTATAGAATCCGGTGCCCAGTCGCAAGGAGAAGGATCGGCGGCGTGAGGCATAGAAGATGTGCTGTGCGTCAACCTCCATACGCTCATAGTCGATGTTGGAGCCAAAGAGCTTCTTCCATCCTCGTTCGTAGTCTACTTTTATGATGGGGCTGCTCTTGCCTGTAGGGAACCATTCCCAACCGATGGCAGGTGCCACGGATGTGTAGACCGACGGATAGTTGAAGAACCTATAGAATTGTGGGGTTACCGCCCTGCGAGTATGGGATACAACGCCGAGTTCCAAGCCAAAGTGGGAGTTGAAACTCCAGTGGTTGGTTATTCTCAGGTAGTCATCCTTGAAATCATAGATGCTCTCTTTGTCCAAGTTGTTGTTGGGTGTTATGGAAGGCAGTTCGATTCCTGGCATCTGTCCGGGCACGGGCATGAATGACGTACTGTCCCTCGGCTCGCTGATGCCCAACATCCGGCGAGCTACGCGGTTGGTGCTGATGCGGTTGCCGTTACCTATCTCTATCTTGAGGTATCCGTTGTGTGTTTTGTTATAGTTCCAGGTCACAGGGATACTGAAGTAGAAACGGTGTTGTTTCATGCTGTAACCGCCTCTGAATCTGATGCCCAGTTGCATGTCATCACTGAAACGATAGCTACCCCTTAGGTCGAACTTGTATACCAATCCTTTGCGCTGGGAGTAGCCCATGTAGAGTGGGTTCAGAATGGGACTGATTCGGAAATATCCTTGGTTTCCTTTTCCGAATCCCTGGCTGATTCTGTTCAGCATGTTGTCGCCTATGACATCCCAGAGTATGTCTTTCGCAAAGTTGGTTCGCTCTCCTTGGGTGGAGATGGAGTCGGCAATCTGCTTCCGTCTTTTGTAGAATTGCTGGTAGATGCCTTCCTCGTCGGGGTTGAGCTTTTGTGGGCGCACCTTTGCCATCAAAGCGGTGTCTGCCACGTTATGTAGGGTGTCGCTGATAGACTTGTGCAGGTCGTATGTCGTGGAGTACATGCCCGAGATTCTGTTGCCCATGAAGCGGAAATTGGCTCGCATGTCGCATTTCTTGGGTGCCAAAGTCTTGAATCCTTCCTTGCCCATGACCACAGAAATATAGAATCGGGTCATGTCATATTCACCCTCAAAGTCTGCCATGCTGATTTGCCCCGTTTTGGTATCTACGATGGCACGTGCCTCCATCAGTTGGGTGTTTTTGATGCGTGGGTATACGTATATCTGTGCTTTGCCAAATGGGAGCTGTGTGATGGAATATTTATAGTATCTGCGGTTGGTGCGATGGAAGGGGGAGAGAATGTTCTCCTGAAAAAGAGTTTCGCCATATACATTGGGTGTCATGTATCCCAATAACGCGGAAAAAGTATTGCTGCGGTGCGGGATAGTGCTCACGTTGAGCAGTCGGCGACTTATGGGCTTGCCCAATTTGTCGAACGTAATGCGATTATAGTATTCGCTGATGAAGCGGCGGCCGCCTCCATGAGCTACAGCATACATGGTTGGAACCAGCATCAATGTGCCGTTGCGCTTGTTGGTGCGAATCTGAAATTTTGTGTAGGCGTAGCTGACACTAGTGTCTCGCCCTGTGGTGTCAACAGTTTGGGCATAGTGGAAGACAAGTCGCATCACCGAGTCGGCGAAAGCGTCTCTCGGGGATAATCTTCGGGCGTTGATGTCTTGGGGCAAAGCGCAGAAGATCGTTGTGATGATGCAGATTAGCAATGTCTTCATATATGTGTAGTAATAAAAAATCGGGAGCAGATTGTCTGCACCCGATTGCAAAGTTACTCAAAAAAGAGCAATTTTCCAAACTTTATCCAAGATATTTCATCAGAATTTTGATATTTCCTGATTCACGGAGTTTCATGATGCTTTTTTCCCGAATCTGTCTTACACGTTCACGTGTGAGTCCCATCTTGTCACCTATTTCCTCTAGTCCTTTTTCTGGTTCTCCGATGCCGTAGCAAGCACAGAGTATTTTACGTTCGCGTTCTTTCAAGCATACTTTCAAGACCTGCATCAAGTCGTTGGCCATGCTCTCATGGTCCACGTTTCGGTCGGTGCGACTGTCGTCGCTACTAGCCATCACGTCTACCATAGAGTTGTCGTCATCTTCGCCAAAAGGTGCGTCAATGCTTACATGGTGGCCACTGGCTGCCATGCTTTGGGATATTTTTTCCTCGTCAACTCCTGTTCGTGCAGATAGTTCCTCGACGCTTGGTCGGCGTTGGTTCTCTTGTTCAAATTTGTTGATTTCTTGGTTTACCTTGTTGAGCGAGCCCACTTGGTTGAGTGGTAGTCGTACAATGCGGCTTTGCTCAGCTATTGCCTGCAAAATGCTTTGGCGAATCCACCATACAGCATAAGAGATAAATTTGAAGCCTCTGGTCTCATCAAAGCGTTCTGCCGCTTTAATGAGTCCGATATTGCCCTCGTCGATGAGATCGGTGAGGGTAAGTCCTTGATGTTGATATTGCTTAGCTACAGAGACCACAAAGCGCAGGTTGGCTTCTACCAGCCTGTTCTTGGCTCTTTCGCCAGCTTTGCCTCCTTTGCGGATGGCTTGTGCCAACTCAATTTCCTCTTCTATAGAAATCATTGGGGCGCGGCCAATCTCCACCAAGTATTTGTCGAGTGCCTCACTGTTACGGTTTGTGATACTCTTCTGTATTTTAAGCTGTCTCATGATATAATCCTCTCTTTTAGTTACACTAATCTTTGCAAAAATAACGCAAATTTCGTTCCAATGTTATTTTTGTTAGATATGTTTAACACAAAAAGCTTGGATTTTTCAATTTTTATCTAATTGTCTCATTCATAGAGAATTTATCATAAGCTTCTTTGTAACCATTGAATACATTGATGTCAACATGTCCATGAATGCCTGCCACCCTGCCATCTGGACACAATTGCCAGTATACTAGATGGATATCGGGCTTATATTCGCCATATCGAGCTATCCATACTTGGTAGTTGCGTTTCAAGTCTGGTGCTCTTGACAGGTATCTGTTTACGAAAGTTTGGCTAACGTACAGGATAGGCTTCACTCCAGTTGCGCGCTCCACCAATCGTAACCATGTTCGTATTCGTGCGAAGAGCACTCCTGTACCACCCATATTTGCAATCTGGCTAGGTAATGGTTCCACATCAAGCACTGGTGGAAAATCGCCCTTGCGTATATGGCTATGGCGCAAGAAGAAATTTGCTTGCTCTGCGGCTGGTGTGCGAGTGCTGAAGAAATGGTAAGTGCCTACGCGATAGCCATGTGCGTGGGCATCGCTATAGTCTTTCTTATAATAAGGATTAACGAGCGATGCCCCCTCTGTACTCTTGATGTAGATGAATCGAATAGGGAAGTCTACATTGCCAGACACGGTCTTGCGACTGATGCTGCCTAGGTGGTTGATGCGCAGGCGGCTCCAGTCGATGGAGTAGCGATGCTTGATAACCTTGTTCACTGTTACTTTCTTGCTGCGTCTGCCTCGCTTCACAATCTTGGTCGTCCTCACCACCTTATCTTCCTCATGCTGGTATTTGGATATGTCGATGCCGTAAATGCGTTCCGAACTGTATATTAGTCTTTCGCCTTTATATCGGTCGTTTTTCCATTCGCCTACATGTAGAGGCTTTTTGGATGAGATGCTGAATCCCCAGCCTTCGCGTTGACCGTTTTTCCAACCGCCTTCATAGTGGTCGCCGTCGTTTCCTTGCCAGATGCCGTAGCCGTCAGGTTGCTTGAGACTGTCGATTGTACCTTTGTAATACCCCAGGGAGTCTATGCGCAGATCAAAGTCTATGTACTTGCACAAGGTGCTTCCATGTGTGGTGGCTAGTGATGCGGCTAGCTGTGGGTAGATGGGGCGTACACCTGCAGGAGTAGTCTTGGATTCTAGCTGAAATCTGTATGCGTCACTAGTATCGAATCCTTTCAGTTTGCCCAATAGCTTGCAGGGTTCGCTCACCATTTTCCCAGCCTCGTTGCGATAGAAAGCTCGGTAGCTGACTTGATGGATAAGTTGGAGGCGACCGGCTTCCTTGCGGGTGTGATGGAGAGAGTCGCCTTGGCTCTTTACGTGGTGGAGTGAGTCGAGGAGTTTTTTAGATGAATTACTCAGCTGGGTTTCCTGGGCGGCATAGGCGCAGATACGGTTGTAGCCTAGGTCTTGTGGACTGTGGGAATGTATATAATATGTAAGTTCGCCTACCTTCCAATGGCTGTCTGCGTAGAGAGAGTCGAGCGAGTCTATTTTTTCTTTGAAAATGCTTTCAGCCTGTGCGTCGAGGTACTTGTTTCGGCTGAGCGATGAATTGTAGGCAGCAGCAAGCTGACCTCGGCATGAAGGCAGAAGCGTAAAACTGTTCATGAAATTAGCTGCGAGGGTTACTGTATCTTCGTCGAAGCTGAGCACTTCCTTGCCGTCTTGCAGGATAGCATAGCGACTGTATGCCTCGATGTGAGCCTTGGCGGCATCCACATGTTCTCGTGAAGGGGTCATGCAGATATACATCCATACGCCGATGGCGGCGAACAAGAGTATTGCAATGCCCACTTCCTTTAAAATACGATGTTTCTTAGTGGATGTTTCACTATTGTCTGTCATATTTTCTTTCCTTTCTCTATTCTTCTCTTAAAGTACTAATCTTATCATGAAGTGCTTAATTTTTCATGAAATACTAATTTTCCTTTGCTATGCAAATCTCTAGAATATTTTTTGTATTTGCATCAATTTTGTATTTCTCAGAGGATCGTTCTCCCACGAGCCAAATGATTTCTCCCTGCTTGTCGGTTATCACGTGCTGTGATGCTTTCTCCAAGAAGTTGCGCTTTCGGTCGGTCAGATAGTCGCTCACTAGCTTGGTGCCCTTCATGCCGAAGGGGCTGAAACGATCGCCTTTTTGGGTGAGTCGGTAGGTGAGGGGAAACTTAGCTTTGTTGGCATCTAGAGTGATGCGATGGGAGTCCTTGCTTGGTTTGAAATCGGCTGTGCGTGGATAGATGCGCAATTTAATTTTCAATCTTTCTCCTATCATATAGTTGCCGTCTTCTGGTATGCAAACAGATTTTTCTTTAGTAACCTTTTGTATATAGGCGATAGGTGCCACGAGCAATTGGTCGCGGTCTATGGTGACGACGTGGCTTCCGCTCTGCCAGTTCTTTCCTACGTGACTGATGTGCTCGATGATGTCGTCGATGACATCACCATGAAATCCATATTTTCCCAGCAGTTGGTGCAAAACGAATTCCGGACTCCTGGCATTCATTACGTCCACCTTATTAATATATGCGATATTATCATGGGTCTCGGCTTGATAGTTGTCGAGCATGATGGCTGCCTGGCGAATGTATCTGGCAGTTCTAGCGATGTTGTCGCTGATAGCCGGATTGATAGTCTTGAGCAGTGGAATCACGTGGTGGCGTATCTTGTTGCGCAGGGCGTCGTCTTCCAGGTTGGTGGAGTCGGTGACGTAGTCTTGGTTCTGCGTGTGGAGATAGTTGAGGATGTCTTTCCGGCTTATGCACAGCAAGGGGCGCAAGATGTTGCCGTTCTTGGGGGCGATGCCAGCCAAGCCTTCCACGCCAGAACCTCTCAGCAGATTGAGTATTACCGTTTCAACATTGTCGTCGCGATGATGGGCCACGCACACTCCGTTTGCCTCGATGGCTTTGCAAAGTTGGGCGAAATAGTTGTAACGTAGGTCACGGGCAGCCATTTCGATGCTTACCTTATACTTGTCGGCATAGGTTTGCGTGTCGAAATGGATGCGGTGAAGGGGAATGTTGAGTCGAGCACAGAGGTTGACGCAGAACTGCTCGTCACGATTGGATTCTTCGCCTCGCAGGTGGAAATTGCAGTGAGCTGCACGCACGTCATAGCCTAGGTGGCTCAGTATGAGCAACAGAGCAACGCTATCGGCACCTCCCGACAAAGCCACGATATATTTGCCTTTGTCGCTGAGCAATTGATGTCTGACGATGTATTTGTCTACAATTTGTTCTACGTTCATGATGTTGTGTCTCTAGGATATTTAAAAAATGTCTCTACTTGTTCAAAAAGTCCTCGGCTCTCTTTAAGTCGTCGGGAGTATCGATGCCCACAGTCTCCACGTCGGTGATGCCCACCTTGATTTTATACCCGTTCTGGAGCCAGCGCAACTGCTCCAGGCTCTCGGCTATTTCCAAGCTGCTTTGTGGCAACTGTGTAATCTCTCTCAGCACGTCCCTTCGATAGGCATAGATGCCCAGGTGCTTGAGATAAGGGAAGTGCTCTAGCCACTCGTTGCGCTCCTTGCCGCGTACGTAGGGGATGACGCTGCGAGAGAAATACATGGCAAAGCCTTGGTTGTCGACGGCAATTTTAGGGCTGTTCGGATTCTCCACCGCCTCCATGCAGGTGAAAGCCTTGCCTAGGGTGGCTATCTGGGTGGTTGGGTCGTCGAAGCAATGGCAGATGGTCTCAAGTTGGCTTTTTGCCACGAAAGGCTCGTCGCCCTGCACGTTGACAATGGTATCCCAGTCGCCACCTATCTTCTCGATGGCTTCCTCGATGCGGTCGGTGCCGCTCTTATGGTCGGTGCGTGTCATCACCGCCTTGCCTCCGAAGGAGTCCACGGCATCATAGATGCGCTGGTCGTCGGTGGCCACATAGGCGGCTTCGAGCGAAGCTGCCACTTTCTCATAAACATGTTGAATCACAGGCTTCCCACCCAACATGGCGAGTGGCTTGCCGGGGAAACGCGTCGAGGCGTATCTTGCTGGAATAATTCCGATAAATTTCATACTCTTCAATATTTTTGTTTTGTTATAAGCAAAAGTACAATATATTTTTGAAACGACAAAATATTTGGCTCATTAATTTCAAACAAAAAAATCTCGCAGCGTGCCAGCGTGTGGCTTCTGCGAGATTCTAAAAAATTATATAGTGCTTATGAATGTAGTTTGCCTATTCGTATCTGATGGCCTCGATAGGGTCGAGGCGGGCTGCCTTCTTGGCTGGATACCATCCAAAGAAAACACCGGTGAAGGTACATACGGCGAAGCTCATGATGATGCTCCAAGGCTCTATCTGGGTGGCGATATGTAAGAAAGCGTTTAGGCTTACTGACAGTCCCACCCCCAGGAGAACGCCGATGATGCCTCCCGTGACGGATAGCAAGATGGCCTCGATGAGGAACTGGTTGAGAATGTCGATGCCACGTGCACCCACACTCATGCGGAGACCAATCTCTCGGGTGCGTTCGGTCACCGATACATACATGATGTTCATGATGCCGATACCACCTACCAGCAGGGAAATGCCTGCCACGCTACCCAGCAAGATGGTGATGGTAGACATGGTGGAGTTCATCATGCTGGAGATTTCCTCCTGCGAGCGGATGTTGAAGTCGTCTTCGTCGGCCTCTGTGGTCTCTGTGGCATCCTTCAACTTGTGGTTGCGGCGCAAGATTTGCTCTATTTGGTCTTGTGCAGGCTGGGATGCCTCCTCGGTGATTGCCGAGCAGACGATGCCTCCCAGGTAGGTCTGTGCCAAGATACGCTTCATCACCGTGGTGTATGGTGCGAGCACGAGGTCGTCTTGGTCCATGCCCATGCTGTTGTAGCCTTTCTTCTGCAACACGCCGATTACCCTGAACGGGATGCTGTTGAAGCGCACCACCTTGCCGATAGGGTCACTGCCGTCGGGGAAGAGATAGTCTACCACCGTCTGTCCGAGGATACATACTTTTGATGCTGTCTTGATGTCGGTGTCGGTGAACATCTCGCCGTCTGCCACCTTCAGCTGTCGGATGCTCAGGTAGTCTTGGTTCACGCCATAGATGGTACTCTGGGTGTTGTTGTTGCCGTTGATCCACTGGCCGCTGCTGTTCACTGTAGGCGAGATGGCTGAAATATAGTTGCACTCGTCCTTGATGCTCTGGTAGTCGGCTTGTTTCAGGGTTTCCATGGATGAGGCATCCTGTCTTACACCGCCTCTCATGTCGGCACCCGGCGAAATCATAATCATGTTGGAGCCCATCTCGGCGATATTGGCCTTGATGCTTGCTTTGCTTCCTTGTCCGATGGCGAGCATCGTGATGACGGCGGCGATACCGATGATGATACCGAGTGCCGTGAGGAAGGAGCGCATCTTGTTGGCGAAAATGGCTCGGATGGCTATCTTGAAAAGATTCTGATAATTCATTTATTTTGAGATTTGAACTTGATTACTTGCAAAGAATATGGTTGTATTCTTTTGCTCTTTACTTCCTCTTATTCGTCCGTGTTGGCTGGCAGTGCTGCCAGTCCCTCGGCTGCCGAGAGGATGTGGTCGTTGTAGCTGTCGCTGATGATGTGGCCGTCTCGCAGCTCGATGTTGCGGCTCGAATAGTTGGCTATGTCGGGGTTGTGGGTCACAAAGATGATGGTTCTTCCCTCGGCATAGAGCTTTTGGAAGAGCACAAGTATCTCGAAGCTGGTGCGGGTATCCAAGTTACCTGTCGCCTCGTCGGCGAGAATCACCGCTGGGTTGTTTACCAGGGCACGGGCGATGGCTACGCGCTGCATCTGGCCTCCCGACATTTGGTTGCTTTTGTGATAGAGCCGCTCTCCCAGTCCCACGGCCTTCAGGGCTTCGATGGCACGCTGTTTGCGCTCCTCGGCGCTTACCGATGGATTGTACATCAAGGGCAGCTCCACGTTCTCCACGCTCGTGGTCTTTGGCAGGAGGTTGTAGTTTTGGAAGATGAAGCCTATCTTGCGGTTGCGCAGGATGGCTCGGTCGTTGCGGCTCATCTTTCTCACGCTCACGCCGTCGAGATAATATTCTCCGCTCGATGGGGTATCGAGGCAGCCCAACTGGTTGAGAAGGGTACTCTTGCCGGAGCCCGACTTACCCATGATGGTGACAAACTCGCCTTCGTATATCTTGAAGCTCACCCCCTTGAGGGCGTGGACGGTCTCGTCGCCCACCAAGAAGTCGCGGCGCACGTTGTCGAGCTCTATCACGACTTTCTTTCCCTCATTGGTTTGTTTGCTGTTTTCTGTCATTGCTTCTTTATTTTATTATTTCTTCTTGCCTTTAGGCCCCGGACCGCTAATCAAGCCTTGGCTCTGCTGTTGGTCGTCGTCCTCATCAGGTACATTGACGATGATTTCGGTCACAATCTTCTGTCCCTTCTTGATACCCTTCGTTATCTCTGTGTGTACGCCGTCGGTCTGTCCGATGGTTACAGGGTGAGCGGTGAGGGTGTTGTTGGCCAGGGTCCATACCTTGTTCTTTCCCTTGCAGTCTACAATCTTTATCTTCTTGCCCACGGTCTCTACGGTAGGAGTGAAGCGCAATGCCTTATTGGCTACGGCGAGTACGCCTGCACGCTCTTGGGTGAAGATGGTAACGTTGGCGGTCAAGCCTGGTTTCAGCTTGAGGTCGGCGTTAGGGGCGGAGATTACTACTTGGTAGGTCACCACGTTGTTGGTGGTTGTTGCCTCAAGGCGCACCTGCTTTACGGTGCCTTGGAACACATCGTCTGGGTAGGCGTCTACGGTGAAGTTCACATGGTCGCCTTCCTTCACGCCACCTATGTCGGCCTCGTCTACGTCGGCGATAACCTGCATGTTGGTCAGGTCTTTGGCGATGGTGAAGAGCTCAGGGGTGTTGAAGCTTGCGGCTACGGTCTGGCCTTCCTCAACGCTCTTGGAGATGACGGTTCCGTCGATAGGCGATGTGATGGTGGCGTAGCCGAGGTTGGTCTGTGCCTTCTGCACGTTTTCCTTGGCAGAGGCTACTTGCTCTTTTGCCTGGCGGTAGGTGAGGAGGGCGTTCTCATAGTCGTCGGCGCTGACGAGTCCCTTCTTGTAGAGGGTTTGGTAGCGGCTCAGGTTGGCACTCTGGTAGCTCAGACTGCTCTGTGCGCTTGCCAGATTGGCCTTGGCTGTGTTCAGTTCGCTCATCAGGTTGGTTTTGTCGAGTTCGGCAATAACTTGTCCTTTCTTCACCTGCGAGTTGTAGTCTACGTAGAGCTTGTTCACGATACCGCTCACCTGTGTACCTACGGTTACCGAGGTTACAGCCTCGATGGTACCGGTGGCTGTCACGCTGTTCTGCAAAGTCTGCGTGCTTACGGCTTCTTGCTTGAAGTTGATTTGTTCCTCGTCTTTTCCGCCTGATAGCAACCATGCAGCTACTGCAATGATGATTACTACGATGACGGCAATCCAAATCTTGCTAATTCTGATTTTCTTCATTTTATGTCTTTACCTATTAAAAGTTTGCAAATACTCTATTAGATTCTGCCATTCTTGTAGAATTTCAACATGTTGATGTTGAGGATGGTGAGATATTTCGCCTGCAATTCATTCTGCTTGGCTTTCAGCAGGTTGTCCTTGCCTGTGCGGAGTTCCACGATGTTCTTCAGTCCTAGCTTGAACTGCTCGCTCAGCAGGTCGTAGCTGGTTTGTGCGCTCTCGCTGCTCACCTTGGCAGCCTTGAATTGGCTTTGGTTGGTATTGGCCTGCAACCAGTAGTTCTCTATGGTGGAGTAGAGTTTTGTCTGTTCGTTCTTGATGTCGAGCATGATGTTCTCTCGCTGTATCAATGCCTTGTTTACGCTGGTCTTGGTCTGTCGGTTGTCGAAGAGTGGGATGCTTACGCCGATGCCACCGCCCACGTTGAAGTTTTGCTTAAACTGGCTGCCCCAGCTGTTGCTGTTCATGGATGTGGTACTGGTGCTGAGTCCTGCGTTGGCGCTGATGGTTGGCAGTTTGCCAGCCTTGGCAATCTTGATGGTCAAGTCGTTTTGGTAGAGTTGGTTCTGATAGCTCAGGAACTCCGGACGGCTTTGCAAGGCTGCTTGATATACGCCGTTGAGCGCAGGGATTTCTGCGAGTGCCATTTGGTCGGTGGTGCTTGGGATGGAGATGTCGAAGGCATCGTCGTTGGTGATTTGAAGAAGTTCCTTCAGCTGTCTCTTGTAGTTCTTCACGTTGCTCTCGGCCTGCACGATGTCAAATTCGTCTTGTGCACGCTGGGCTGTGAGCTGTGAGAGGTCGGCTTGGCTCATCTTTCCGATTTTCACCATTTCTTTGCCACGCTCCTCGTTCTTCAGGCTCGATTCATAGCTCTCCTTGTTTACCTTGATGGCTTCGGTAGAATAGAGTATCTGAACGTAGAGTTGTGCTATCTGCTCTTGCAGGTTGAGAGCCTGTGTGGCAGAGTCCAGTTCGGCTGCTTGCTCGGTGAGTTTGTTCAACTTTACCTGGTTGCGGTTTTTGTTGCCGTTCCAGATGGTGTAGTTGCCCATCACGCTGTAGCTGCCGTTGTAGTAAACCTTGTCGACAGATGCTCTTGAGAAGCCGTCGCTACTGATACCGCTGGCTACCCATGGAGTGTAGTTTACGCTTTGGTTGGTGCTGGCGCTGAGCGAAGGCAGCAGAGCCGATTTCGCCTGCAAGTAGTCTTCCTGGGCAGATGCTTTGGTGAGTTGCGTCTTTTGCAACTGGATGTTGTTGTTGAGTGCATAGTTGATGCAGTCTTGCAGCGACCATTGCTTTGCCTGGGAGGCAAGAGGTGCAGCTGCTAAGAATAGGGCAACTGCGATTTTTCTAAAACTTACGTTCATAATACCCTGTTTGATTTCTTTAATGTTCATTCCGTTTGAAAACAATTCATTTTTTCTTTTCATATTTGCAAAACTTTAATAGGATTCGATTTTCTTCCATTTTAGACGGAAAGTGGTTCCCAAAAGTTGCAAATTACAAGAATATAGATTGAAAAGTGTCTCAAAGGTTTAGTATTTGGCCTATTGTTTAACAATCATTTTCTTTCCTAAAGGTTTGTTTGGTTCTACACCTATACGAGTTTCTAGATACCGGATGAAAGCCTTCATGTTGTTGCTCATAATCTTCGTTTTTTAAATGTTCATTGTTTGAATATTTTTTAAATGTTCGTTTTTAAATATTTATGATATGTTGTTTTTAATTTTTCCAACTGGGAAAATATTTTTCCCCAACTAGGAAAGTGATTTTGCTAGCTTTCTGAATCACATTGCAAAGGTACGGAATTCCCCGTGGTTGGTTGTGGAATGGCTGAGGGTGGCGTGGGATAGCGCAGCATTTTTTCATTAAAAAGTTTTTTCACCCGTACGTTTGAAATTAATTCGACCTGTACGGTTGACACGGG
>DJSH01000052.1:0-69126 GCA_002440225.1 Candidatus Segatella violae | reverse complement strand
AAAGCCCAGAAGCACCTAGCCCTGGGTAAATGTCGGGAAATGAATGCGCCCTGTAAGGGCAAAAGCTGCTTGAGCTGTAGGAAGAGGCGTTCTCTGGGCGCATCTCGATCGGGATATTGAAATTTTTTGCCTCGCTTATGTGGGCTGCAAGCACTGGAAAGAGCATCGGCACCATTGGTTCGTGCATGTCCTTGGATACTTGCGAGAGCAAAAGTTTGATGTATTCTGAGCCTTTTCCTAGCTTTGGCATCGATGGCGCAGTGCTTAAACTGATGTTATACTTTGTTTTTTTCTTTTTTTTCGTTTTGTTGTAATCCATAGGGTTTGACGTTTGTGTGTTAAATAGCTGATATAGAGCCTTTTAGAGAAAAGTGACTGGGGTTGGTAATTACAATTACAGTATTACAGTTATTTTTTCAAGGCATTTCCATTCTTTCAATTCTCTAATTTATTATATATAACTACTTAATAATCAAATATATATAAAAGAGAAAGGTGCCTTGTCATTTTTCTTTTTGAAATAACTGTAATTGTAAGTTTGGGGAACGCCTAAAAATCTTCACTTCCTCTAGAAAGCCCTTTGTCGGCTCCAGCTACGATTGCCCGTCAGCTAGGGGCCGACAGCCTCATTATCTCTTCATCTGCCAATCCACCACTGCCTTGGTGGCAATCAACGCCACCTCCATCCGTAAAGGTTTGCGTGAAAAAATTCGGGGGGAACGATACGACGTAACGATTTTATTTATACCTTTGCAAACGAAAAAATTAAACGAAATACAAAACAAATACACAAATCATGAAAGAGCTTAAATCATTAAACAAGCGCACCGCGCCTAAGAGCGTGGCTCCAGAGAAAATCATTCAGTTTGGCGAGGGTAACTTCCTCCGCGCATTCGTAGATTGGATCGTGTGGAACATGAACAAGAAGACCGACTTCAACGGCTCTGTCGTTGTAGTGCAGCCTTTGGCTCAGGGTATGGTAGACTGGCTCAACGGTCAGGACTGCCTCTATCACGTCAACTTGCAGGGCAAGGAGAACGGCCAGCCAGTGAACACATTGGAGCGCATCGACGTCATCAGCCGTGCCTTGAACCCATATTCTCAGAACCAGGCTTTCATGGCCTTGGCTGAGCAGCCAGAGATGCGTTTCATCATCTCTAACACCACAGAAGCGGGCATCGCCTTCGACGACTCTTGCAAGTTTACCGATGCGCCTGCTTCCTCTTATCCTGGCAAGTTGGTTCAGCTTCTCTTCCACCGCTACAAATACTTCGAGGGCGACCCTACCAAGGGTATGATCCTGATGCCTTGTGAGTTGATTTTCCTCAACGGGCATCACCTCAAGGAGTGCATCTACCAGTATATCGAGCTTTGGAAGGGCGACATGGGCGCCGACTACGAGGGCTTCAAGGATTGGTTCACCAACCACTGCTACGTTTGCGCCACACTCGTAGACCGCATCGTACCGGGCTTCCCTCGCGACACCATCAAGGAGATTCAGCAGAAGATTTGCTACAAGGATAATCTCGTGGTGAAGGCCGAGAGCTTCCACCTCTGGGTAATCGAGAAGGCCGAGAACATGACCGTGGAGCAGATGAAGGAAGAATTCCCTGCCGACAAGGCTGGACTCCACGTGCTCATCACCGACAACGAGAAGCCTTACCACGAGCGCAAGGTGACTTTGCTCAACGGCCCTCACACCGTATTGAGCCCTGTAACCTACCTGAGCGGCGTGAACATCGTGCGCGATGCTTGCGAGCACCCGGTACTGGGCAAGTACATCCACAAGGTGCAGTTTGAGGAGCTGATGCAGACCTTGAACCTCCCTATGGACGAGCTCCAGAAGTTCGCCTCAGATGTGTTGGAGCGTTTCGAGAACCCATTCGTAGACCATCAGGTGACGAGTATCATGCTCAACTCATTCCCTAAGTATGAGACCCGCGACCTGCCTGGCGTGAAGATTTACTTGGAGCGCAAGGGCGAGTTGCCACAGGGATTGGTATTCGGTTTGGCTGCCATCATTACATACTACAAGGGTGGCGTGCGTGAGGACGGTGCTCCTATCCAGCCAAACGACGACCCTAAGATTATCGAGAAGTTGAAGGAGCTCTGGGCTACCGGCGACACTCAGAAGATTGCCGAGGGTGTGTTGGCATTCGACTATGTATGGCACGAGGACTTGAACAAGACCGTTCCTGGCTTGACCGAGCTCGTGAAGAAAGACCTCGACCTTATCCAGGAAAAGGGTATGTTGGAGGCAGTGAAGACTATCCTCTAAGTATGATAAGAACAAAAGAAAAGCCCAGGGCAAACGCTCTGGGCTTTTCTCGTTTATATAAAAAATGCGTTAAATCTTCGACCAGTCGATGCTGCGGATGAACGCCAAGGTCTGCACCCAATTGCAATCTAGGCAGAATGGGGTGGGAGCATCGGGCTTGCTGTAATAGCTGAGCGTGAACTCGGTGTCGGGGTCGTTGAACGCCTTGTGGTCGAAGGTGGCCTGCTTGAAGAGGCTGGTCACGATGTAGCGATTCTTCTGGCTCGCCTCGTTGAGTCGCTTCTGATAGAGCGTCACGTATACGTTCATGGCGTAGGCCTGCTCGTTGAGATAACGTATCTTCATGTTGAGCGTGTCGGGGTTGGCGTTCTTGTCGAGCATCACGTAGGGCGGCAAAATCTTGCCACGCAGATAGGTCATGGCATCAAACTTGAAGAGTGCCACTCGGCGCACGTCGAGGCTCTTCGTGGTGTCGTTGATGATGGCGTCGGAGGTGCGCAAAATCTCGTTCAGCACGTCCTGCGCCTTGGCGCTGCCAAGCGAGAGCACGCTCAGCAGCATGATGAATACATATTTCTTCATATCTCTTTTTTCTTTATATTAATATAATGTGAAATACCTTACTTGGTGTGGCGCACGAGGAAGATGCTGTGGTCGATGCAGGCTGGCAACTCCTCCTTGTAGTGGGTCACCATGATCATAGTCTTGTTCTCGCGCTGGCAGAAGGCCTCTATCACGTCTTTCACCAGTCGGCGGTTGCGGTTGTCGAGACCATGGAGCGGTTCGTCGAGGATAAGGAGCTCCGGGTCCTTGACGAAGGCACGAGCCAGTAGCACCAGTCGCTGCTCGCCGCTGGAGAGCTTGAGGAATCCTCTGTCTTCCAGGCCTTCGAGCCCGAACACCTTCATCCAGAAGCGGCACTTTCCCATGTCTTCCTCCTTAGGCTTCACGTAGAGGCCCACGCTGTCCATCAGTCCGCTCGCCACGATGCGGATGGCAGGCATGTCTCGCTGGTAAGAGCGGTGCAACTCGGGCGATACGTAGCCGATGTGTTTCTTGATGTCCCAGATGCTCTCGCCGCTGCCACGAGGGTTGCCGAAGAGGGCGATGTCGCAGGCGTAACTCTGTGGGTTGTCGGCACATACGAGACTTAGCAGGGTGCTCTTGCCCGCTCCGTTCTGTCCGCTCAGCGCCCATCGCTCGCCGTTGTTCACCGTCCAGTCGAGGTCTTTCAGGATGATGCGCTCGCCATACTGGATGCGCACCTTGTTCATCTTCACCACCTCGTGGGTGTGGTAGTCGCGGTCGCTTACGGGCAGGTCGATGATTGCCTGCTTCATCTCCTGTGAGAGCACGTGGTCGGGGATGGGCTGTCGGCTGGCGAGGTATTCGGCCTTCGTCTGCTTAGGCAACACCTTCATGTCTCTCACCTCCACCACGTGGGTGATGAAGTCGGGGATGTCGTCGCTCTTGCTCAGCACGAGGATGATTTGCAGGGCACGCTCAGAGGAGAGCGTCTTGAGGAGTTCCTTGAGCTGGTCGCGGGTCTCGGCGTCGAGACCGATGAAAGGATTGTCCATGATGAGCACCCGTGGCTCGGCGAAGAGGGTGGAGGCAAGCTTGAACTTGCGCAGCTCGCCGCTGGAGAGCAGGATGGTGTACTTGTCGAGCAGGTGCTGCATGTGGAAGAGCTCGTAGATGTGCTGTTGCAGGGCTCGTCGCTCTTGGGTGTCTTCGCCCGCCATCTGGTAGGCCTCCTCCAACTTGTCTTTCACCACAGGGGTGTTCTCGTCTATCTCCAACTGGTTCCAGCGTTGCTGGAGGAAATAGGTGCGGTCGTTGTCGCCGCCATAGGTGTCGCGGAAGGTGATGTACTTGATGTTGTCGCTCACCATCGGCTTCTGGCTAGGCGCGAAATTGTATTCGGGGTCGTGCATCAGCAGTGGGTGGCGACCCACGATGATGTCTACCAACATGGATTTTCCACCGCCGTTGGGACCTACGATGGCGATGTGCTCGCCATCGAGGGTCTCGAAGTTTACGGGCTCTGCCATACGCCATTCGGGCATGCGAGTCACTCCGTCTTTTATACTGATAATTTTTTGCATCTCTCTTTTATTATTGCTTTTCTACATTATTATTAAATAAAGCTTTTGCCCTTTCAGGGCGCTTTACCCCCCCTCACCTTTAACCCAGGGTGTTACCCTGTGCTAGGTGCTTTTGCCCTTACAGGGTGCTTTACCTTTTCTTATTTATGCGTGGTTCTGTTCATGGCAGCTAGGAGCTGGGCCTTTGGACCCGTGAGGTCTCCTTTGCCCTCTATGCGGCTCTGGTTCTTGGTGGCGAAGTCTTTCCAGCTGCTGTAGTGCTTGGCGTCGGTCTCGGGGCGACCCATCTGCAGAAAATGGCAGTAGGCTGCGCCCAGGGCGTCGGTTGCGTCCATAAACTTAGGCATGTCTTCGTCCTTGATGCGCAGCATGCGTTGCAGCATGGCAGCCACCTGCTCCTTCGAGGCCTGTCCCTGTCCCGTTATCGCCATCTTGATTTTCAGCGGCGCATACTCGTGTATGGGCACGCTGTGGTGGATGGCGGCGGCGATGGCCACGCCCTGCGCCCTGCCCAGCTTGAGCATCGACTGCACGTTCTTGCCGAAGAAGGGAGCCTCGATGGCCATCTCGTCAGGCAGGTAGGCGTCGATGATGCCGGTAACCCGCTCGAATATCTTGCCGAGCCTGAGGTAGGGGTCTTTCTCTCGCCTCATGTCCACGACACCCATCACCACCAGTTCTGCCTTGTTGCCCAGCACACGAATCACGCCGTAGCCCATCACGTTGGTGCCAGGGTCGATGCCGAGGATGATTTTCTCAGTCTTGTTCATCGATCCATGTAAGGGTTGTGGGCTAGCTCGTCGCCGATGGTGGTTTGCTCGCCGTGGCCTGGCAGCACCACGGTCTCGTCGGGCAACTGCCCTAGGTGGCGCAGGCTATTGATGATGCGGAACATGCTTCCGCCAGGGAAATCGGTTCGGCCGATGGAGGTGCGGAAGAGCGTATCGCCCGAGAAGAGCACGTGCTCTGCCTCGCAATAGAAGCATACCGAACCATTGCTGTGGCCCGGAGTCTCGATGATGGTAAACTGGTGGTTGCCCACATGGATGACCTCGTCTTCCTCGAAGAAATGGTCGATGGGAGGGAACTTGGTGTCGAGCTTCATGCCGTAGAAAGACTCAGCCTGACGGTTGAGCCCCTGCATCAGTTTCTCGTCGCCAGCCGACACCTCTGGCTTGAGCCCGAACTCCTTATAGATGGTGTCGTTGCCAAAGTTGTGGTCGAGATGGCCATGGGTTACGAGCAGGTGTACGGGCTTGAGTCCGTTCTCTCGGATGTAATTGGTGATGGCGGTGCGCTCCTCTGGATAGTAGGCTCCGCAATCGATGATGGCACACTCCTTGGTGTCATCGCTCACCACGTAGCAGTTTTCCTGCAACATGTTGCATTGAAATCTTTCTATATGCATCATTATCTTATGATTTTCTGACTATAAATAAAAGTCTCCCTAGTTGGGAACATAGACCAGCTGCTTGTCTTGGCTGAACCATTCCTCGTCGAAGAAATTGCTCAGCGGGGTAATCTCGGCAATCTTGTAGTATTGCTTCAACTCCTCCTTCAGGTTGCCGCCCTTGAGGCAGAGCAAGCCGTTGGGCAGTGCGTTCTGACTAGTTTTCTTAAAGTTCTTCTTGATAATCTTCATCAGGTCGGGCAGCTGCATCACGGCACGGCTCACCACGAAGTCGTACTTGGCCTTCTCGTCCTCACCGCGCAGATGCTCGGCGGTGAGGTTTCCCAGGCCGATGGCACCCGCCACCTCCTGGCACACACGGATTTTCTTGCCCGTTCCGTCGATGAGCTTGAACTTGCACTCAGGGAAGAGGATGGCGAGCGGAATGCCCGGGAATCCGCCTCCGCATCCGAAATCGAGGATCTCGGTGCCCGGACGGAAATTGATGGCCTTGGCGATGGCCATGGAGTGGAGCACGTGGTGCTCGTAGAGATTATCGATGTCTTTGCGGCTAATCACGTTGATTTTGGCGTTCCACTCGCGGTAGAGATCGTCGAGAGCCGCTATCTGCTGTTTCTGTTTCTCGCTGAGATTGGGAAAATATTTTTCTATTATGTTCATCATATTCTCTTTTTTGCTTTCAATATAGCCTTGCAACTGCTACAATTGCCTGCAAAGATAGTGTAAAAAATCGGAAATCTAATCATAAAATCGGTAAAATCTATAGAATATGGCGCATATATTAAGATTTTTGCGTAACTTTGCACTCGATTTCAATACTATTTAAGAATTAAATGATAATAAAGTAAAGAGAATATATGATAAAAGCAGCACTCTTCGACCTGGATGGTGTCGTGTTCGACACCGAGTCGCAATACACCGTCTTTTGGGGGCAGATAGGCAAGGAGTATCATCCTGAGCTTCCTGATTTCGCCCATCGCATCAAGGGACAGACCCTCGTGCAAATCTACGATAAGTATTTTGCCGACGACGCCGTCTTCGCCCACATCGATGGCTATGCCAATCCACAGGTTGAGCAAGCTAAGGTTACCGCCCGTCTCAACCAGTTTGAGATGAGCATGAAATATGAATACATCGCAGGTTTCGAAGATTTCATCAAAGACTTGAAGCAACATGGCGTAAAGTGCGCTGTAGTAACGAGTAGCAACAACGCCAAGATGCAAAATGTTTATCAGAAACATCCCGAGTTCAAGGGCTATTTCGACCGAGTGCTCACCAGCGAGGATTTCGCCAAGAGTAAACCCGACCCAGACTGTTATCTGAAAGGTGCCGCTTGCTTCGGAGCCAAGCCGGAGGAGTGCGTGGGACTGGAGGACAGTTTCAACGGACTGAAGGCGGTGAGAGCCTCTGGAGCCTTCACGCTCGGACTCGCCACCACCAACGCCGAGGAGCTCATCAAGCCCCTCTCTGATTACGTCATCGACAATTATATGGGGTTCGGCTATGCAGATTTAGAGCGTATTGTTGCTCAGTTTCAATAAAAATTTGTACTTTTGCACCCGAATTTGCAAAACAAAACTATAAAATGGGATATTTATCAACAGATAAAAAGAAAATTACCGTCAACACCTTCGCAGAGATGAAGAAGGCTGGCGAGAAGGTGACCATGCTCACCGCTTACGATTACACTACTGCCGGCATCATAGACGCCGCAGGAATCGACTCCATCTTGATAGGCGACTCTGCCAGCAACGTGATGGCTGGCAACGCCGACACGCTGCCCATCACCGTAGACCAGATGATTTACCATGCACGCAGCGTGGCTCGTGCCTGCAACCACGCCCTCGTGGTGTGCGACATGCCTTTCGGTAGTTACCAGATAAGCAAGGAGGAAGCCCTCCGCAACGCTTGCCGCATGATGAAAGAGACAGGCGTGGACGCACTCAAACTGGAGGGTGGCGTGGAAATCTGTGACACCGTGAAAGCCTTGGTCGATGCGGGTATTCCTGTGCATGGACACCTCGGCTTGACACCGCAGAGCGTCCATAAGTTTGGAGGCTATGGCATTCGTGCCAAGGAGGAGGCGGAGGCGCAGAAGCTCTTCAGCGACGCCATTGCCCTCGACGAGGCAGGCTGCTTCGCCATCGTGCTCGAAAAGGTGCCAGCCCAGTTGGCTGCCGAGGTAAGCAAGAAGGTGAAGGCTGTGACCATCGGCATCGGAGCCGGCAACGGTTGCGACGGACAAGTGCTCGTATACGCCGACGCCATGGGCATGACCCAAGGCTTCAAGCCTAAGTTCTTGCGCCATTTCGCCCAGGTTGGCGAGGAGCTCACCAAGGGCGTGAAATCGTACATCGACGCAGTGAAGACGGTGGACTTCCCCAGCACCGAAGAGAGCTATTGATAAACTAGGCGTGAAGGAACAGGACAGGAAAAACTGGATAGGAAGAAATCATTGAAAAGTAATGGATACACAGAATACTCCGATACATATTAAGTTGTGGCATCGTGACTTTTGGTTGCTAGCGTTCGCTAACCTCTTTCTCATGATGAGTGTCTACGCCCAGATACCAGGCTTGCCTCCTTATCTGCTGGAGCGTCATTTCACTCCTCTTGAGGTGGCTAGCTCCATGGGCGTGTTCGGATTGGGCATCTTTGCACTGGGTGGCTTTTGCTCCTACTGGGTGCAACGCTATCGCCGCAATCGTGTCTGCCAATGGGCGATGGTGGGTGTGGCGCTATGCTCCGCCGTGCTCTTCTACATCGACCATTTCTTGCAGGTGAAGGTGGAGTTCTGGATGGTTCTGGCTTTGCGCTTCGTGATGGGTGCCTGTCTGGGATTGGCGCAGATGACGCTCTCCAGCACGCTCATCATAGATACTTGCGAGTCGTTCCAGCGCACGGAGGCCAACTTCATCTCGGCTTGGTTCTCTCGCTATGCGTTGGCTTTGGCTCCGGTGGTTGTGGCCTTCTCCTTCGATTACCTGGAATTTAAGTACAGCTTGGTGCTTTCTGTCGTAACGGCATTGGTGGCTTTTGTGCTCGTATCCGTGGCGAAGTTCCCATTCAAGGCGCCCACCGACCACATGCCTCTCTTCAGCCTCGACCGCTTCTTCTTGCCGCAAGGCTTGCCTCTCTTCGTCAACATCGTTCTTGTGATGTCAGCCGTGGGAATACTCTTGGGCAGTCCTCATAGTGCCCAGTTCTACCTCTTGATAGGGGCGGGACTCACCATCGGTTTCTTGGCGGAGAAATACGTCTTTGCCGATGCCGACCTCAAGAGCGAGGTAATCACGGGACTGCTCCTGATGGGAGCCGCCATCTTGATTCTCACCTCAGACCAGCTCACCGCCATCGAGTTTATCTCTCCAGCCTTGATGGGCCTTGCCGTCGGCATCATGGGCAGCAGGTTCCTGCTCTTCTACATCAAGCTGGCCAAGCATTGCCAGCGAGGCACCAGCATGAGCTCCTTCTTCCTGGCTTGGGAACTGGGACTGAGCCTGGGCTTGTTCCTCGGCTTCATGTTGTTGGAAAAGCAAAACCCTTCTTCTTTGGCTGTCAATTTTCCTTTGCTCAATAGGGTAGATGGTCACCTTGTCGTCGCCAGCTTGGTATTGGTGGTGGTGAGTCTCATATTGTACAATTTCTTTGTGCACCCTTGGTACATGAAACACAGAAATAGATAAAGTGAGTTAAGATATAGATTGTTTCCGAAAGCTATTCTTTAAAAGTTTCTAAAAATAGCTTTTGTGAAACAATTTTAATATTATTTAGATAGCTTTATTCGATATTGTGGTCATAATTTGTTACTTTTGCGTTTGATTTTTGAAAACATGAGATTAAACGTAAAAATAAAGATATTAAAATTATGGCAGAAGCTATCGATATCCGCGAGCTCAACATGCGGATAGAACAACAAAGTCAGTTCGTTACCAACCTGGTAATGGGCATGAATAAGGTCATCGTAGGTCAGAAACACCTCGTAGACTGTCTTCTCATCGGTCTTCTCTCGGATGGACACATTCTCTTGGAAGGTGTGCCGGGCTTGGCGAAGACCCTCGCAATCAAAACATTGTCACAGCTCATCAGCGCCGATTTTAGCCGCATCCAGTTTACCCCCGATTTGTTGCCAGCCGATGTGATTGGTACGCAAATCTATTCGCAGAAGGATGAGGCATTCCATGTGAAGCGCGGTCCGGTCTTCGCCAATTTCGTGTTGGCTGATGAAATCAACCGTGCCCCAGCCAAGGTACAGAGCGCCTTGCTAGAGGCGATGCAGGAACATCAGATAACCATCGGCGACGATACTTTCAAGCTGCCTAACCCATTCCTCGTAATGGCAACGCAGAACCCTATCGAGCAGGAAGGAACCTACCAATTGCCTGAGGCTCAGGTGGACCGTTTCTTGCTGAAGGTCATCATCGACTACCCTACGCTTGAGGAGGAGAAACTCATCATACGTGAGAATATCCAGGGCGGTCTGCCACAAGTTTCTCCAGTCACCACCTCCGAGGAAATCCTCAAGGCACGCAGCATCGTAAACGAGGTTTACATCGACGAGAAGATAGAGCAATACATCGCCGACATCGTCTTTGCCTCTCGTTATCCAGAGCGTTATGGATTGGGCGAGCTCAAGGATTTGATTACCTTCGGCGGTAGTCCTCGTGCCAGCATCTCGCTCGCCAAGGCAGCCCGTGCCTACGCCTTCATCAAGCATCGTGGATACGTAATCCCAGAGGATGTGAGAGCGGTGGCCCACGACGTGCTGCGCCACCGCATCGGCCTTTCATACGAGGCTGAGGCAAGCAATGTGACAAGCGAGGAAATCGTAAGCCGCATCATCAACAAGGTAGAGGTGCCTTGATTTATAATTTATAATTCGTAATTTATAATACAAAATTGGATACACAAGATATCTTAAAGAAAGTCCGGAAGATAGAGATCAAGACTCGCGGTCTGAGCCAGAACATCTTCGCAGGTCAGTATCACTCTGCCTTCAAGGGCAGGGGAATGGCCTTCGCCGAGGTGCGTGAGTATCAGTACGGCGACGACGTGAGAGACATCGACTGGAACGTGACCGCCCGCTTCCACAAGCCTTTCGTCAAGGTGTTTGAGGAGGAGCGAGAGCTTACCGTGATGTTGCTCGTCGACGTGAGCGGTTCCCTTGATTTCGGCACGATGAAGCAGATGAAGCGAGACCTCGCCACAGAGATCGCCGCCACGCTGGCCTTCAGTGCCATCCAGAACAACGACAAGATAGGTGTCATCTTCTTCTCCGACCGCATCGAGAAATACATCCCACCCAAGAAGGGGCGCAAGCACATCCTCTACATCATCAGGGAGATGCTCGACTTCAAGCCCCAGAGCCAGCGCACCGACATCGGACAGGCTCTGGAATACTTCACACGGGTGATGAAACGCCACTGCACGGCTTTCGTGATAAGCGATTTCTACGACCGCAAGGACTATCAGCATCCGTTGCAGATAGCCAACCAGAAGCACGACGTGGTGGCCATCCAGGTGTACGACCCACGTGCCAAGAGCCTGCCCGACGTAGGACTGCTCAAGGTGATGGATGCAGAGACCGGACACGAGATGTACATCGACACTAGCTCTAAGAAACTTCGCATGGCTCACACCCAGCACTGGCTCATGCGGCAAGACAACCTGAGGAGCCTCTTCGCCAAGAGCAAGGTGGACTGGACTAGCATCGCCACCAACGAGGATTTCTCCAAGGCCTTGCTCATGCTCTTCAAGCAGAGAGGGTAGAGTTGTGGTTCGTTTTTTATATTAGAAGATCTTATAGTTCTATTTAGTTAGAAGGTTTTAAAGTTCTATGAAGATAGTAAAACAACATATTGTCGCATTCATGGCGATAGCGATGAGCTGGCTGACCCCTAGCTTGGCACAAGCCCAGCAAGTGGAGCAACGGCTCGACTCGCTGCAGATACTCATCGGACAGCAGACGGTGCTGCACCTCAAGGCGACGGTGGGCAAGGGCGACAAGGTGGTGCTGCCTTCCTTCAAGCCTCAACAGCAGATAACGCCAGGCGTGGAGGTGGTGGAGCAGAGCCAAGGCGACACCTCGCATGTGGGCGACCGAATGGAGGTGAGCCGAGACTACAGGCTTACCTCGTTCGATGAGCGTGTGTACGCCATACCTGCCTTGAATGTGAAGGTAAACGGAAAAGACTATCATGGCAACCAGCTGGCTCTCAAGGTGCTCACGGTGCCTGTGGATACAGTTCACCCCAATCAGTTCTATCCACCCAAGGATGTGCAAAACAACCCATTCTTGTGGAGTGAGTGGAGCTCGCTGTTTTGGTTGAGCATCTTGATGCTAATCGTCTGTGGCGCATGGCTTTACCTGCGCTATCGACTCAAGCACAACAAGCCAATCATCACCCACATCCGCATTGTGAGACGAGTTCCAGCCCACGAGAAGGCTCTCAATGAGATCAACGTCATCAAGCAGCAACACGTGGAGAACCAGGAAACGCAGAAGGCTTACTACACGCAACTCACTAACACCATCCGTGAGTACATCGTCAATCGCTTTGGCTTCAACGCCATGGAGATGACCAGCGCAGAAATCATCGACCGCCTGAGAGCATCGGGCGACCAAAAGATGATAGACGAGTTGAAGGAACTCTTCCAGACCGCCGACCTCGTGAAGTTTGCCAAGTATGAGACCCTCGTGAACGAGAACGATGCCAACCTGGTGAACGCCATCAATTTCATCGACCAGACAAAGACCGACGAGAAACCAACCGAGGAGCGCGTGGTTCCAACGTTGAGCACTGCCGACCAAAAGTCGCAGCAGCAGCGCCGACTCATCAAGATATTGCTATGGACGGGCGGAATCGTTGTAGCGGCCTTGTTGGTTAACATCATCTACCAGGCTTTCATGCTGGTGTACTAAAAGAAAAAGAATGCCGCCATCAACGGCTCCACTAAGTAAATTAAGAAAAAGAAATGGAATTTGCAAGTAAAGGATATTTCCTGTTGCTCCTGTTGCTGATACCTTATATACTATGGTATTTCCTCTACAGGAGAAAGAACGAGCCAACGATGCGCTTGAGCGATCTGCAAACTTATCGCTTTGCGCCCAAGAGCAAGCGTGTGCGCCTCATCCATCTGCCGATGGTGCTGAGATGCATCTGCTACGTGCTCACCGTGTGCGCCATGGCTCGTCCGCAAACCCACACTTCATGGGACAACAAAACGGTGGAAGGCATCGACATCATGCTCGCCATGGATGTTTCTACCTCCATGCTAGCAGAAGACTTGAAGCCAAACCGCATAGCGGCTGCCAAGGACGTGGCCACCGAGTTTATCTCCGGAAGACCCAACGATAATATCGGCTTGACCATCTTTGCAGGCGAGGCTTTCACGCAGTGCCCGATGACAACCGACCATGCCAGCCTCTTGCGCTTGTTGCAAGATACTCGCACAGATATTGCCGCCCGTGGACTCATCGACGATGGCACGGCAGTGGGCATGGGATTGGCCAACGCCGTAAGCCGACTGAAAGATTCCAAGGCAAAGTCGAAGGTGGTCATCCTCCTGACCGACGGTAGCAACAACATGGGCGACATCTCGCCAATGACTGCCGCTGAGATAGCCAAGAGCTTCGGCATCAGAGTTTACACCATCGGCGTAGGAACCAACAAGGTTGCTCCTTATCCAATGCCTGTGGCTGGTGGCGTGCAATACGTCAACATCCCTGTGGAGATAGACACTCAGACGCTTCGCGACATCGCCCAGACCACCGACGGAAACTTCTATCGTGCCACCAACAATGCCGAGTTGAAGAAAATATACAAGGACATCGACAAACTGGAAAAGACCAAGTTCAACGTGTCCCACTTCGCCAAGAGATATGAGGCTTACCAACCATTTGCGCTCGCCGCCATCCTGGTACTGCTCGTGGAGATATTGTTGCGACTCACATGGTTCCGCCGCATTCCTTGATAGGAAGGTTGTATTCCTTGATAGAAAGGTCGCATTCCTAGATAGTAGAGTAAATAAGTCTTTATAGAGATAAATAAGTGGGGACCATTCCTACAGACATAAGTGGGGGAGCTTCCCTGCATTTAATAGATAAGAGAAAATGCTAAGATTTGAAGATCCAATGTTCCTTTGGCTTTTGTGGCTGATTCCAGTGCTCGTGCTGGTTCGCTTCATAGGCTGGAGGAGAAGAAAGGCTAAGCTGAAGAAATTGGGCGACCCAGAGTTGCTCAAGCAGTTGATGCCCAACATCTCAAAATATCGCCCTACGGTGAAATTTGTGCTGATGCTCGCAGCCTTGGCGCTTCTCATCGTGATGGTGGCTCGTCCACAGATGGGTAGCAAGATAAGCCACGACAAGCGCCATGGCATAGAGACCATCATCTGCTTGGATATTTCCAACTCCATGCTTTGTGAGGACGTGGCTCCGTCGCGCCTAGACAAGAGCAAGATGCTGATAGAAAATCTGGTAGACAATTTCAACAATGACAAGATAGGTCTCATCGTCTTTGCCGGCGACGCTTTCGTGCAGCTGCCAATAACGACCGATTATGTATCTGCCAAGATGTTCTTGGGCAATATTACCCCAGGACTCATACAGACACAGGGAACCAACATCGGGCAAGCCATCTCGCTGGCGAGCAAGAGTTTCACTCAGCAAGAAAACGTGGGGCGTGCCATCATCGTAATCACCGATGGCGAGAACCATGAGGATGGAGCACTCGAAGCTGCCGCGGCAGCCAATAAAAAAGGCATCAATGTCTTCATTCTGGGCATCGGAACCACCAAGGGCGCGCCTATCCCTATGGGGGACGGCTCCTATCTGAAAGATAACGCTGGCAACACCGTCATGACTGCCCTCAACGAGCAGATGTGTAAGCAATTGGCTCAGGCTGGCAAGGGAGAATACATTCACGTAGACAATACGAGTGATGCTGAGAAAGCCCTGAACGATGATATTTCAAAGTTGCAGAAAGGTGACGTAACGAGCGTCGTCTATAGTGCTTATGATGAACAATTCCAGGCTTTGGGCATTCTGGTCATCGTGCTTCTCATCATCGAGATTTGCGTGTTAGAAATCAAGAACCCATTGCTCAGAAACGTGAAATTCTTCAAGAAAGATGTCAAGAAGTCTGTCTAATCTTGATGCTTGAAGACAAATGAAGATTCTTAAAACTCATGAAGTTCTTGAAGACTCATGAAAATTCTTGAAGGCTTAGTAAGGTAAACAAAGAAAAGAAAATGAAGAGATATTTAAGATATATTTTGGTATTTGCCCTTCTCTGGGTGACAGGCTTCGCTGAGGTGAGTGCCCAGAACGATCGTGCATTTATTCGTGAGGGTAACCGAGCTTACCGCTCTCGCAAGTGGGCGGCCGCAGAAACCCAATATCGAAAGGCTATCTCTAAAAATGGCAAGAATCCGCAGGCGGTCTACAACCTAGGCTGCGCCTTGATGATGCAGCAGAAGGATTCCGTAGCCATGCAGCAGTTTGCTAATTCCGCACAGTTGGAGCCCAACAAGCTCCGTCGGGCCAAGAGTTACCACAACATGGGAGTCATCATGCAAAACCATCGTGAGTACGCCCAGGCGATAGACTGCTATAAAAACGCCTTGCGCTGCAATCCTACAGACAATGAGACGCGCTACAATCTTGCCCTCTGCAAGAAACTGCTGAAGAACCATCAGAACAAAAACCAGCAGAATAAGAACAAAAACAACAAGAACAAGGATAAGAACAAAGACAAGGACAAGCAAAACAAAGATAAGAATAAAGACAATAAGAATAATCAAGATAAAGATAAAAACAAAAACAACCAAAACCAGAATCAGCAAAACAATCAAGACAAGATGAGTCGAGACAATGCTGAGCAACTCTTAAATGCCGCTGTGCAGCAAGAACAAGCTACCAAGCGCAAACTGCAGAAGGCCATGAGCCAACCACGCAGAAAGCAATATGAGAAGAACTGGTAATGGACTGTATGATAGAAAAATATAGAATTTAATTAAAGCAAATATAATAAACATGAAACATATAGGTTGGTATATTATAGTCGTAGCGATGCTACTGGGCTTCAATCTAAGGGTGGAAGCTCAGCAAATAAGTGTGTCGGCACCAACACACGTGGCTGCGGGAGAGAACTTCCGTGTGGCTTATACCATTAATACGCGTGATGTGGAAGAGTTTCGTATGGGCGGAGTGGGTGAAGGTTTGGAGGTTATCGCTGGACCTTACACCTCGTCGCAGTCGAGCTATCAGATGATTAACGGCCACACCTCGTCTTCTTCATCCGTCACCATTACCTATACGCTCTATGCAGCTAAGAACGGAACCTTTGGCATTGGTGCCTCACATGCCTTGGTGAATGGTAGAAAACTTTCTTCCCGCGCTCTTAAGATTACGGTCTCTGGCCACGCTGCACGTAATGCCGGGGCACCAAACATGCATGGACAACAAGATGCTTACGACGAGCCTCGTATGCGTGCGGCTGGTACACAAATATCAGGCAGCGATCTCTTTATCAAGGTTTCTGCCAACAAGAAGAGAGTACATGAGCAGGAACCTATCCTCTTGACTTACAAAGTTTACACGCAGGTGGAACTTACCCAGCTGGAAGGTAAGATGCCAGACTTGAAAGGTTTCCATACCCAAGAGGTGCAGCTGCCTCAACAGAAAACATTCCATACCGAGATGGTGAACGGCAGACCTTACAAATGCGTTACGTGGAGTCAGTATGTAATGTATCCACAGATGACGGGAAGCCTGAGCATTCCTTCCATCACGTTCAAGGGCATTGTCGTTCAGCAGAATCGAAACGTCGACCCAATGGAAGCTTTCTTCAATGGTGGTTCTGGTTATGTAGAGGTGCACAAGGACATCAAGGCTCCTGGTGTAAATATCCAGGTAGACCCCCTGCCACAGCGTCCTGCCAATTTCTCGGGAGGTGTAGGTAAGTTTAATATCTCTGCTTCGCTCGACAAGAAGGAGGTGAAGGCTGGAGAACCAATCACCATCCGTGTGGTGGTGGGTGGAATCGGAAACTTGAAACTTCTGAAACAGCCAATCGTCAATTATCCGAAGGATTTCGACAAGTACGATGCCAAGGTAACTGATAAGACTCGCCTTACCTCGAATGGAGTGGAGGGCAACATGATTTACGACTTCCTCGCCGTTCCTCGCAATCAGGGTAAATATACAATCCCTGCCGTCGAGTTTACTTATTATGATACTTCTGTCAATGCTTACAAGACCATCAAGACCCAACCATTCACGCTCATAGTGGACAAGGGAGATAGTAGTTCTAGCAACGACACACGCGATTTTAGCAATAACGACAAGGACATTCATTCGCTCAAATTGGGCAAGACGAAACTCCATGACATCGATGACATGTTCTATGGAAGCTTTGGCTATTGGACCAGTTTGTTGGTTCCTCTGCTTGCTTTCTTTGCCTTGCTCATCATCTTCCGTCGTCGTGCGCTCGAAAACGCCGATATTGTGAAGGTACGTTCCAACAAGGCTAACAAGATAGCGACAAAACGCCTGAAGAAAGCCCACTTGCTGATGCTCAAGGGCAAGCAAGGTGAGTTCTACGACGAGGTGTTGCGTGCTTTGTGGGGCTACGTAAGTTATAAGTTGAACATGCCTGCGGAGAAGCTTACGCGAGAGAATATACAGGAAAAGCTCACAGAGCACAATGTGGATGAAAACACCATCGAGAAGTTTACCACAGCCCTTGATGAGTGTGAGTTCGAGCGTTATGCGCCAGGCGACCCTGCCGGAAACATGACTCGTACATTCGACTGTGCTATGACTGGAATTATGGAGATAGAAAATGCAATCAATCTGGTTCGCAAGAATCGAAAGAGAAACCGTGCGGGCTATTCCTTTCTGATGATTGTGGTGGCGATGTTAGGCTTCGCCTCTACTGCTCGTGCGGTCACAAAGAATAATGCCGACACAGAATATCAGAAGGGCAATTATCAACAGGCTATCCGCGATTATGAGGACATCTTGAAGAGTAGCGGTGTTTCTGCCGACGTTTATTACAATCTCGGCAATGCTTATTATCGCACAGATAACATTACAAAGGCTGTGCTCAATTATGAGCGCGCCCATCTGTTGTCGCCAGGTGACGAGGACATCAATTTCAACCTTCAGTTCGCCCGCAGCAAGACGATAGATAAGATTACGCCGGAAAGCGAGATGTTCTTTGTAACCTGGTATAAGTCATTGGTCAATTTCACCAGCGTTGACAACTGGGCAAAGGCAGGCATCATCGCCATCATCTTGGCGCTAGTTTTGGTGTTGCTTTATCTCTTTGGTCCCCACTTAATGTTGCGCAAGATTGGTTTCTTTGGAGGAATCGTCTTCTTTGTAGTCTTCTTGCTGAGCAATCTCTTTGCTTATCAGCAGAAACAGGCGCTTGTCAATCGTACCGGTGCCATCATCATCACCCCTTCGGTGAATGTGAAAAAGACACCTGCCAAGTCTAGTGCCGACCAGTTTGTTCTTCACGAAGGAACTCGTGTGGATATTACAGACAAAGCAATGAAAGGCTGGAGGGGCATCAAGGTAGGTGATGGAAGAGAAGGTTGGATAGAGACGAAGCATTTAGAGGAGATTTAAAGATGGATTTTAGTGCAATACAAGACTTAGACATGCAAATACTGCATGCTTTCAATGGGAGTAATAATGTTTGGCTCGACCAAGCCGCCATGGTGCTCACCTCGGGCTTTACGTGGATTCCCCTCTATCTGGCATTGATCGTCATCGTGATACGCAATAATGAGATGATGGGGCAGATAGCTTTAGCTGTGGGTGGTGCTGTGCTCTGTGTTCTCTTGTCGGATGGCATTGTGGATGGACTCATCAAGCCTTTGGCAGAAAGATGGCGTCCATCCAGCGATCCTCTGCTCAAATACACGGTACAGGTTGTAGATGGAATGCGTCTCAAGAGTTACAGCTTTTGTTCGGCGCATGCAGCCAATACGCTTTCTATAGCTGTATTCTGTTCTTTGCTCGTTCGTAGCAAGGTGTTGAGTTGGACCTTGATTTTATGGTCGTTGGTCAACTGTTGGACTCGTCTTTATCTTGGTGTTCACTATCCTTTGGATATACTATGTGGATTGGGCATCGGGCTTGTCATCGGGCTGATAGTTTATTTTGCCTATTATAAGATGTATCGTCGCATGTCGCCTAACATCAAGTATATTTCAAATCAATATACGAGTACAGGTTACGATTACGACGATGTCGACAAGATAATGACGGTTATGATGTTCATTCTCATCTATGTGGTGATAAGGGCAACGGTGATGGCAGTCAGCATCTAGCATCCCATCTACATGGATCAATAATAAGGAAACAATTACATTATATATGATGGATACAAAACATATAAAGATTAGTGATTATAATTACGAACTTCCCGATGAGCGCATCGCCAAGTTCCCTATAGCCCAAAGAGACCACAGCAAGTTGTTGGTTTATAATCATGGCGAGGTGAGCGACGATGTGTTCTATCACCTTCCAAAATATTTGCCTCAGGGGGCGTTGATGATTTTCAACAATACCAAGGTTATTCAAGCGCGTCTGCATTTCCGTAAGGAGACAGGGGCGCTTATTGAGGTTTTCTTGATGGAGCCTTCGGAACCAACAGACTACGAGTTGATGTTCCAGACTACGGGGCACTGTTCTTGGCTCTGCATGATTGGAAACCTGAAGAAATGGAAAGAGGGAAGCTTGAAGCGTGACTTCGAGATTAATGGACATAAACTCACGCTCTCTGCCACGATGCGCAGGGGGGAAGCTCTTTCTGCCGAAGGCCAGGAAATGATAGCCAAAGGTGGTGGCACCAATTATTGGGTGGATTTCGATTGGGACAACGACAAAGTCTCCTTCGCAGAAATCTTGGAAACCGTGGGTGAGCTGCCAATCCCTCCTTACTTGAATCGTAAGACTGAGGAAAGCGATAAGACCACCTATCAAACGGTATATTCCAAGATAAAAGGAAGTGTGGCTGCTCCGACAGCCGGACTGCACTTTACTGATGCCGTGTTGAAAGACCTCGATGCTCATGGAATCGATCGCGAGGAAGTGACCCTCCATGTGGGAGCAGGAACTTTTAAGCCCGTGAAGAGTCTAGAGATTGAAGGACACCAGATGCATACGGAATATATTGTGGTGCACCGTCGTAGTTTGGAAAAGCTCATCAAGCACGAGTGCAAGGTCATCGCTGTAGGAACCACCAGTGTGCGTACCATCGAGAGCCTTTATTACATGGGAGTTCACCTGCTGAAGCATCCAGAGGCTAGCGAAGAAGACTTGCACGTGAACCAATGGGATCCATACGAGCTTTCAGAGGATGGAAACTTGGCGGATGGAATTACGCCGATGCAGGCCATCCAAGCTATCATCGACTATCTGGATCGTAACGGATTGGAAGCTCTCCACACCAGTACGCAAATCATCATTGCTCCTGGCTATGTTTACAAGATTGTGAAGATGCTCGTTACCAATTTCCATCAGCCACAAAGCACCTTGTTGCTCCTTGTGAGTGCATTTTTGCATGGCGATTGGAGAAAGGTATATGATTATGCTTTGTCAAATGACTTCCGATTCCTCAGCTATGGAGATTCTTCCTTGTTAATACCTTGATAAGAGATAACGAGAAAACGGATAGAATATGAATTTGGCACAAAATATTTATGTCAAGAATTAATATAAAAAATTAATAAGATAAATGATTTCAGTAGAAGGACTGAAAGTGGAGTTTGGCGTGAAACCGCTCTTCCACGACGTGAGTTTCGTTATTAACGACCGTGACCGCATCGCCCTTGTGGGTAAGAATGGTGCGGGTAAGTCGACCATGCTCAAGATTCTGTGTGGTCTTCAGAAACCGACGGCGGGCGTAGTAGCTATTCCTAATGAGACTACTATTGGTTACCTGCCACAGGTGATGAAGTTGCAAGATGACACTTCTGTGAAGGAGGAAACCCGCAAAGCTTTCGCCCACAATACCGAGATGAAAGCCCGTCTCGACAAGATGCAGCAGGAAATGGCCGACCGCACCGACTATGAAAGCGACGACTATGCACAGCTTGTTGAAAAGTTCACCCAAGAGCACGAACGATACATGATGATGGGTGGCGAAAACTATGAGGCGGAAATAGAACGCACGCTTACAGGTCTGGGATTTACACGCGGCGATTTCGAACGTCCTACCAAAGAGTTCTCGGGAGGTTGGCGTATGCGTATCGAGCTTGCCAAGATTCTTTTGCAAAAGCCTGACGTTCTGCTGCTTGATGAGCCAACTAACCATCTTGACATCGAAAGTATTCAGTGGTTGGAGCAATTCCTTGCACAGAGTGCCAAGGCGGTAGTATTGGTGAGCCACGACCGTGCTTTTATCAATAATGTTACCAACCGCACCTTGGAAATCACTTGTGGTCGTGTGGAAGATTACAAGGTGAAATATGATGAATATGTAGAATTACGCAAGGAACGCCGTGAGCAGCAGCTTCGTTCCTACGAGAATCAGCAGAAGGAAATCGCCGACATCAAGGACTTTATAGAACGATTCCGCTATAAACCAACCAAGGCTGTACAGGTGCAGAGCCGCATCAAGCAGTTGGAGAAAATCGTACCCATCGAGGTAGACGAAGTTGACAACAAGCAAATGCATCTTAAATTCCCTCCATGTTTGCGCAGTGGCGATTATCCTATCATCTGTGATGATGTGCGCAAGGATTATGGTGACCATACGGTTTTCGACCATGTCACTTTCACCATCAAGCGTGGCGAGAAGGTAGCCTTCGTCGGCAAGAACGGAGAGGGTAAGTCTACGCTCGTGAAATGTATCATGGGTGAGATTCCGTTTACGGGAACCTTGAAGATAGGTCACAATGTGCAGATAGGCTATTTCGCACAGAACCAAGCCCAACTTCTCGATGAGAATCTCACCATCTTCCAAACCATCGACAACGTGGCCATTGGTGAGATGCGCCTGAAGGTGAACGATCTTCTAGGAGCCTTCATGTTTGGCGGTGAAACATCAGAAAAATACGTCAAGGTACTGAGTGGAGGTGAACGAAGCCGCCTTGCCATGATTAAGCTCTTGCTCGAACCAGTCAATCTCCTGATTCTAGATGAGCCTACCAACCACCTCGACATGCAATCGAAGGATGTTTTGAAGGAAGCTATCAAGGCTTTCGACGGAACAGCCATTATCGTTAGCCACGACCGTGAGTTCTTGGATGGCTTGGTTGATAAGGTTTATGAATTCGGCGGTGGCAAGGTGAGTGAGCATTTGGGTGGCATTTACGACTATCTTCGAGCCCATAATGCTGAGAATATCAATCAAGCGCTAGGTAACCAACCTGTTTCGAGTGCATCTGCATCAAATGCTTCTTCGAATGTCGCTACAGGTACAAGTTCCGACAGCCTTGCTTCTGCCACATCTGGCAAGCTGAGCTATGCAGAACACAAGGAACAACAGAAGAAAATACGTAAGGCAGAGAAGGCAGTGAAGGAGTGCGAGGCAAAGATTACCAAGCTAGAGGCACGAAAAAAGGAAATCGACAATCTCTTGATGAAGCCTGAGAATGCCACCAACATGGAGCTCGTTACAGAATATACAGAGCTGATGAAAAGCCTAGACGAAGAGAACGATAAGTGGATGGTGCTCTCGGAACAATTGGAGGAACTCTCTAAGTAACCGAGATGTCGCTATGCTGATGAAACTGGCTGTCACCTTCGAAAGGAAAATGGCGACTTATCCCCCTAGAAAATAGAAATAAGTTTAATAAAAATAAAGCAATTATGAAAATGAAAATGATTCTCCCGATGATGATGATTGCCGCAATGCCGTTGGGTGTTGAGGCTCAGAACAATTCGGGACTTGTCATGAGCAATCTTGACAAGACTGTTAAGCCTGCTGATGATTTCTACCAGTTTGCTACTGGTGGTTGGCAGAAAAACAATCCATTGCCTGCTGCATACAGCCGCTTTGGTAGTTTCGACCAGTTGGGTGAGAACAACAACAAGCGTGTCAACTCCATCCTTTCTGAACTTCAGAAGAAAACTTACAAGAAGGGAACCATCGAGCAGAAACTCTCTGACTTCTATAAGTTGGCTCTGAATGTTGATGCTCGTAATAAAGCCGGCATCTCTCCTGTTAAGCCAATGCTTGATGAGATAGCTTCAGCACAGACCAAGGAAGACTTGCAGAAGTTGCAGTTGATGTATGCTGACCTGGGACTTGGCGTTGACTATGGCACTTATTTCGCCGCAGATGACAAGAATGTCACGATGAACATCCTCACCCTAGGACAGGATGGCTTGACCCTCGGTCAGAAGGACTATTATGTAAACAACGACCCAGCCACAGTCGCTATCCGTGAGGCTTATAAGAAATACATCGTAAAGATGTTCCAACTTTATGGCTTCTCTGCAGAACAAGCACAACAGAACGCACAGCTCATCTTCCAGCATGAGACAACCTTGGCTCTCATCTCTAAGAGCAATACCGAGCTTCGCGACCCACAGGCCAACTATAACAAGATGACCTTGAAGCAGTTCAAGGAGAACTATCCAAACGTTCAGTTGGAGCAACTCTTGAATGCCGAAGGTGTAAAGAGTGAGTATATCCAGGAGATGGTAGTTGGTCAGCCTGCCTTCTTCGCTGGTATCGACAAGATAAACGCAGCTGAGAGTGCAGCTACATTGAAGGCTGTGATGGAGTGGGGCGTAATCCAAAGTTCTGCCGCTTATCTCACCGACGAGATCCGTGAGGCCAATTTCGATTTCTTCGGCAAGACCGTGAGTGGTCGTAAGGAAGACTACCCATTGTGGAAGCGCGCAACCAACCAGGTAGAGGCTCAGATGGGCGAGGCACTCGGTCGTATGTATTGCAAGAAATACTTCCCTGAGAGCTCTAAGAAGATGATGGAGCAGTTGGTGAAGAACCTTCAGATAAGCCTCGGTCAGCGCATCGACGCACAGACTTGGATGAGCGACACTACCAAGCTTGCTGCTCATAAGAAGCTTGATAAGTTCTATGTGAAGATTGGCTACCCAAACAAGTGGACCGACTACAGCAAACTCACCATCGACCCAAGCAAGAGCTTCTATGACAACGTGATGGCTTGCCGCAAGTTCAAGATCGACAAGATGATTGCAGAGAAAGCTGGTAAGCCAGTAGACCGTGATGAGTGGTACATGACACCTCAGACCGTCAACGCTTATTACAACCCAACAACCAATGAGATTTGCTTCCCAGCAGGCATCCTCCAGTACCCGTTCTTCGACCCTAAGGCCGACGAAGCTTTCAACTATGGAGCTATCGGTGTGGTAATCGGCCATGAGATGACTCATGGATTCGACGATCAGGGCCGCCAGTATGATGCTGATGGCAACTTGAAAGATTGGTGGACAGCCAGCGATGCCAAGGGCTTCGAGAATCGTGCCGATCTTTATGCCAATTTCTTTAGCAACATCAAGGTGTTGCCTGACTTGAATGCCAATGGTCGTTTCACTCTTGGTGAGAACTTGGCAGACCACGGAGGTTTGATGGTAGCTTTCAACGCCTTCAAGAATGCTACAGCCAAGAAGCCTCTCAAGAACAAGGATGGTTTCACCCCTGAGCAGCGTTTCTTCCTTGCCTATGCAGGTGTATGGGGACAGAACATCACGGAGAAGGAAATCCGCAACCGTGTGAAGAACGACCCTCATGCTCTCGGCGAGTGGCGTGTGAATGGTGCCCTGCCACACATCAAGGCATGGTATGAGGCATTTGGCGTAAAACCAGGTGACAAGATGTACATTCCAGAGAATGAACGTCTCGAATTGTGGTAAAATGTTTGTATTGACATAGATACACTCAATAATAAGGGGATGCTAAAGAAATTTAGCATCCTTTTTTTGTTTGGGTCGACAAAAATGTGTAACTTTGCACCAAAATAAAGAAAGGAACAAGAAAATGCCATTAAGATTACCAGACAAGCTTCCAGCCATCGAACTGCTGAAGCATGAAAATATATTTGTCATGGACGAAAGCCGTGCACATAAGCAGGAGATTCGTCCATTGAAAATCTGCGTGCTCAACTTGATGCCGCTCAAGATTACGACCGAGACCGATCTCGTGCGCTTGCTCTCCAATACCCCATTGCAGTTGGAGGTATATTTCATGAAATTGAAGAGCCATACTCCCAAAAATACGCCGATAGAGCACATGATGATGTTCTATAAGGATTTCCAGGAGCTGTCCAAGCAAAAGTTTGATGGCATGATAGTAACTGGTGCCCCTATCGAGACTATGGAGTATGAAGACGTGGAATATTGGCCAGAGATTACAGAGATTTTCGATTGGGCTCGCACTCACGTCACCTCCACGCTCTATATCTGTTGGGGTGCCCAGGCTGGATTGTATCATTTCTATGGGGTACCTAAGTATCCGTTGGAAAAGAAAATGTTCGGCATATTCCATCAGAAACCGCTGGATCCTTCTCTTCCTATCTTTAGAGGCTTTGATGATATTTTCAATATGCCTCACAGCCGCCATACGGAAGTTCGTCGTGAAGACATAGAGAAAGTTCCAGGACTTGACATCATCGCTGAGTCGCCTGAGAGCGGTGTGAGCATCGTGATGGCTCGTGGCGGACGAGAGTTCTTTGTCACAGGCCATTTGGAATATGCGCCTAATACACTCGACAAGGAATATAAGCGTGACATGGGCAAGCGTGACGATGTAGATTTGCCAAAGAACTACTATTTTAACGACGATCCTGCTGAGGAGCCTTTGGTAACATGGCGCGCCCATGCCAACCTCTTCTATAGCAATTGGATAAATTATTATGTCTATCAAGAGACACCTTACAATATCGAAGACATCAAGTAAGATAGGTAGAAGTAAGATTGGTAGAAGAGAGTAACGAAAAGAAGTTAGGAGAGTTTTTTTATGGATACTAAAGCGAAGAAGCGTATGAAGACTTTGGAATTGTTGGCGCCTGCCAAGAATCTAGAGTGTGGTATCGCTGCCATCGACCATGGTGCTGATGCTGTTTATATTGGTGCGCCCCGATTTGGGGCTCGTGCTGCTGCTGGTAACTCATTGGAAGATATCAAGCAGCTGTGTGATTACGCCCATCAGTTTGGAGCCAAGGTCCATGTCACAGTGAACACCATCATTTACGAGGATGAGCTTCAAGATACCTTGGAGATGATAGCCCAGTTGGACAACATCGGGGTGGATGCCTTGTTGTTGCAAGACATGGGTGTGCTCCATGAGGTGAGAGCGCAAAATCTTTGGCGTCGAGAGTTGCATTCAAGTACCCAGTGTGACGTGCGTACTCCCGATAAAGCCTTTTGGCTCACAACCCTTGGATTTAGTCGCATCGTTTTGGCCCGTGAGCTTTCCTTGGATGAAATCAAGGCGATCCATAAGGCTATCCCCGATAGGGAAATCGAAGTGTTTGTTCATGGTGCTTTGTGCGTGAGCTATTCGGGTGTCTGCTATGCCTCCGAGAAATGTTTCTCCCGTTCGGCCAATCGTGGCGAGTGTGCCCAGTTTTGTCGCATGAAGTTCGATTTGCTGGATGCCGACGGCAGAGAGATAGAGCATCAGCGCCATCTTTTGTCCTTGAAGGACCTTTGCCAGATCGACCACCTCAAGGAACTTGCCGATGCTGGAGCGTGCTCATTCAAGATAGAAGGCAGGCTCAAGGATATCAACTATGTCAAGAACGTGGTGTCGGCATATAGTCAGCGGCTTGATGACATTGTCAGAAATTATCCTACGGAATATAGACGTGCCTCTTGGGGGCATGTGAGCTATTTTTTCCAGCCCAACTTGAAGAAGACTTTCAATCGTGGCTATACTAATTATTTCTTGAATGGCCGTCAGCCCGACATCGCCTCTTTCGACACGCCAAAGGCAATCGGTGAATACGTGGGCAAGGTGAAGGAAATTCGTGGCAACATCTCTTTCAATGTGGCTACCGTAGCCAGTTTCATGAATGGCGACGGCTTGTGTTTCATCAATGACGAGCATGAGTTGGAGGGCTTCCGTGTAAACCGAGTGGAGGGCAATCGTCTCTATCCTTTCCGTATGCCTGAGCACTTGCGCCCAGGGATGGCTCTCTATCGCAACAACGATCGTGCGTTTGAGGCAGTCTTGGCTCATAAGACTTCTGAGAGAAAGATAGCATTGAACATTGAGGTGCGCCCAGCTTTTGGCGATGACGCTGGCGAGACGGCATCTCCTGTGGGTGTCTCGATAACAGTAGCCATCTTGAAAGTTTGCGACTTGATGGGGGGCTTGGGATTCAAGGCAGTGGATTTTATACATCAGTTCCCATTGCAACCAGCCAAGCGTCCGCAACGCGACAATATTATCGCTCAGCTGAGTAAGTTGGGAGATACCATTTATGATGCATTACGCGTAAACGTTGCCGATGGCATGGAGAAATATTTTGTGCCCAATAGCGTGCTGTCCATTATTCGAAGAAGCATGGTGGAAAAACTGAACAAGGTGGTGGAAACTGAACTCATCGATCGTTCGTTGAACCTGGGTTGGGACCGTTTTATGTTCAATAATGGATATGGATTCAGTCAACCTGGCGAGCATAAACTGGAACCGAAGGAGTTTGTTTGGCAACCAGAATATGGCAAATGGCCTTATCTTTATAACATAGCCAACTTCAGTGCCTACGATTTCTACAAGATTCATGGGCTTACTCCTGTTCTTCCAGCCTTTGAGTTGGGCAAGGACGTGCCTAAGTCTTGGTCGGCGACCTCGCGTGAAGACTTTGACGATAAGATGGCAAAGGACCAGGCCCATAGAGAGTCTGGCTATAAACAATATGCTACCCAGAATGGTGAGTCTCTCTTGATGCAATGTCGCCATTGTATACGATACGCACTTGGCTATTGTGTAAAGAATGGAGGGCAGAGACCTACTTGGAGGGAACCACTCTACTTACGACTCGGCGACGGCAGAAAGTTCCGCCTGGATTTTGTATGTAAGGAGTGCCAGATGAATGTTTACTCTGAAAAAAGCTGATATAAATGATGAAGTGGAGAAATTTAATGAGGTTGTTGTGCTTGCTGGGCATGGTTTTATTGCTCAGTGGCTGCTATCATCGCCGTACTTACCACCAGCAACATGCTGCTCTGCTGACGTATAGCGACAAGCAACTCGACTCTATTTCTTTCTCCACGACCCATCATTATACCAATAAGTTTAACTTTTTGGTTTTCAAGGATTCGCTAGAGTTAATCGCCCAACAGCCTGAGGAATTTCTCAGCGGCCTGCCTATCGACTCTTTTGCAGTGAAGAAGAATCGCCTCTTGGTAGTTACCGACATCCGCATGGTGCCGCAGGACTCTATCGATTCTGTTTGGGTACAGTTGGCCACGGAAGACAATATCTTTGGGTGGACTAGAGAGTCGAAAATGCTACCGAAAGTGGTTCCCGACGATCCGATTTCGCAATTCATCATGACTTTCAGCAATGTCCACTTGCTTATTTTCTTGGTTATTTTCATTCTCATTGCCGTGGCTTATCTGGTTCGTAAGATATTCCATAACAATGGCAAGATAGTGCATTTCAACGACATCGACTCGCCTTATCCTACAGCTTTGGTTCTTATCGTTTCGGTATCTGCGGCATTCTATGCAACCATCCAAACCTTCGAGCCTGAGATGTGGCGACAATTCTATTTCCATCCTACGCTCAATCCCTTTGCCGTGCCACATGTCTTGGGATTTTTCTTGGCTACAGTGTGGGCGATTCTCATCGTAGGACTTGCTTGTGTCGATGAGGTTAAGCATCGTCTCCCGGTGGGCGATGCCATCTTGTATCTTGGAGGTTTGGTATGTGTTTGTGCCATCGACTACATCATTTTCAGTGTTCTCACCTTATATTATATAGGATATGTGCTGTTGATAGCCTATTTTTGGTTTGCCATCCGATCATATCATCATAAAGTAGGATAGTGGGGTAAAGGAAAAATTCGTACCTTTGCACCCGAAATGGAAAAAATAGGATTTAATAAGAAGATTGTTTTGATTGCCTTGGCAGCTTCAGTGCTGCCTGTAAGCGCAATGGATAATGGTTCGGAGGCTGAGGCTGAGAACTTGAAGGTTACTGGCGGACTCTTGTCTGACAGTAGCCGTGTGTATGACATCGACGAGGTAGTGGTGGTATCTATGCCGAAGGAAAATGCCCGCTTACGTCATCAACCCATTAGCAGCACCTCATTTGGTACCTATCAAATGCAGCGTCTTGGAGTTCGCGATTTCCGTGAACTATCTAGCTATGTTCCAAATTTTGTTATGCCAAATTATGGTTCCCGTCTGTCAAGCGCCATGTATGTACGTGGCATTGGTAGCCGTGTGAACAGCCCTGCTGTAGGAATGTACTTAGACGGTATGCCTTTGATGAGCAAGGCAGCCCTCAATCTCCATCATTATCAGCTTAGTAGAATCGATGTATTGCGAGGTCCGCAAGGTACTCTTTATGGACAGAACAGCGAGGGTGGATTGGTTCGTCTTTTCTCACGTGACGCTTTCGACCATCAAGGCACCTACCTCACACTAAGCTTGGGCTCTCATTTCTATCGCAATGTTGAGGCTGCCCATTATCAGCAATTCTCCCCAAAGATTGCCTTGAGCGTGGCCGGTTTCTACAATGGTTCAAACGGATTGATACATAGAGCCGGCTCTTCCGATTATGCTGACGACTATCAGGAGGCTGGTGGAAAGTTCAATCTCAAGTTCCGCCTCAACAAAGGTTGGAATGTAGATGTGTTGGCTGATTATCAGTGGATTTACCAGAACGCATTTCCTTATGGCAAGCTCGATTTGGAAACCGGAAAGGCTGACAATCCTAGTACCACTTTCCCAGGTTATTATCAGCGCAACGTGCTCATTTCCGGCATCAATGTGCATCATCAAGGAGAATGGTGGCAGTTTGGGGCTACCACTAGTTATCAGTATCTTAATGACCACATGCGTATGGATCAAGACTATTTGCCAGCCGATTATCTGTCGTTACAGCAAGACCAGTTGCAAAATGCCCTTACCCAAGAACTGACCTGGAAAACAAAACGACCACTTTTCGGCTTTTGTCATCTCACTCAGGGTGCTTTTTTCTCACAAACATGGTTGAAGACCAATGGTCCTGTAGGATTTGGCATTGCCATCACCGACCCGATAGCCCGTGCCATCGAGGCTGCCATGCGCAAGGCGATGCACAACATGGTGGATGTATCCATGGATGTGAGCATGGCTGCGCCAGGATTGTTCCATACGCCACAGACCAATTTTGGAATCTACCATGAGAGTGTCTTCGACATCACTCCCGAACTCTCTGCCACACTGGGCTTGCGCTATGATTTTATGCATACCGCTATCCACTACGACACTTATGCCTTTATGGCGATTGCAGCACGAGTGATGGGTATGGAGAAGACCAGCACGCTCACTTCCAAGTTCGACCATAAAACGAGCGACGACTACAACCAGCTCTTGCCAAAGTTTGGTTTCTCTTATAAGATAGATCAGCTGGGTAGCAACGTCTATGTCACGGTGGCGAAGGGCTATCGTGCTGGAGGCTACAACATTCAGATGTTCAGCGACATCCTACAAACTGAGCTGAATGCCAACAGCCAAAAGGCGCAGCGCAGCGACTACGAAGTTCCTCATACAGACGAGGATTATCAAAAGGTGAATGCCACTATCGCATACAAGCCTGAGACCTCTTGGAATTATGAGTTTGGAACGCACCTCAATCTTTTCGATAATATGTTGCATTTCGACCTGAGCGGTTTCTATATGCAGATACGCAATCAGCAACTTTCTGTAATGTCAGGACATTATGGATATGGCAGAATGATGGTGAATGCGGGTAAGAGTCATAGTTGTGGCATCGAGGCTGCGCTCAAAGGACAGGCCCTCAACGGTCAGCTCGACTGGGCTGTGAATTACGGCTATACACGTGCCAAGTTTGACGAGTATGTAGATGGCGAGGGTGATGCATCCGTAAGCTATAAGGACAAATTTGTGCCCTACGTGCCTCAGCACACGATGGCGGCGATGATAGATTACCGTTTCGACAGATTCACTGTAGGCATGAACATGAACGGGCAGGGCAAAACCTATTGGGATAATGCCAACACCTATAGCCAGAAGATGTATTTTGTACTCGGTGCCCACATAGATGGCGATTTCGATTGGATGAAGGTGAGCCTATGGGCACGCAACCTCACCAATACCTATTATAATACGTTTGCCGTTGACAACGCCGCTACAGGAACCAAACAATATTTTGCCCAGCGAGGAAATCCGTTTACTTGTGGGGTGGATATTACTTTGCATTTCTAGGTGTTTTGGTCGTAGCCGTCAGATATTTTTTTGCCCAGTGCAATAGCGGCTACGATCTCGGCACCAAGTTGTTTGAGTTGGTCGGCAAACTTTGCCACCGAGCCACCTGAGGCGATGATGTCATCGAAGATAACCGCTTTCTTACCTTTGAAAAAATTCGGGTCAATATGGAGTGTGTCTATTTGGTCTCCATCCTCATCCGTCTGGTGAGTATAGCTGAAGGCTGAATAGGCATTCTGCATTCCCGTTTCTTCGCACACTTTTTGACTGAATTCCTTGAATCGACGTTCGGTATGTGCTTGGAGTGAGGCTGGCACACAAGCCAAGGTGAGCTGTTGGGCTTCGTTGCCGAAGACTTTCTTTAGCAGTTCACTCACCATGCCGATGGTTTTCTGCAAAGCCGCTTGATGGTCTATTTCGGTAGTTAGTTCCGAATTGCCCTTGAAGTTGACGATAAGGTCGCGATTTTCCCATTCCTCGTTCGAAAGTTCGAACGTTCCGAATGCGCTGTAAGCAGCATAGTCTACCAGCCACTTGTAGTGGAGTCCGTTGCTCAAGGTAGGCCATCCTTTGATTTCATTTAAATATTCTGCCATAGACTAAAGATTTTGAAATTAATAAATGTGTTTAGTTATTTGCAAAAATAGGAATATTTTTTGATATAACCCTACTTTTTCACTTATTTTATATGTATTTGGACGTTCTTTTACCAAATAGTGCTTTGTCGTTAGCGTTTTTTGCCGTAACTTTGCACCCAAAAATGGTGAAAGCCTCGCTTTCTCCACATTGTTAACAAGAAAATATACATCATTAAGAATGACGAGAAAAAGTAAAATTCATGAGATCCGCGATTACATCATCATTGCGCTGGCGATGATTGAGGGTAGCATTGGCTTGAACATCTTCTTGCTTCCCAACCACATCACGATGGGCGGCGTGGGTGGTATTGCCTCCATCCTTTGCTGGGGCTTTGGCATTCCAGCCTCGGTTTCCTATCTGTTGCTGAATGTCTTCCTACTTCTCATTGCCTTCCGCATCTTGGGCTTCAAGTTCTGCCTGAAGACGATTTATGGAGTAAGCATCTTCACCATCACCACCCGCATTATCGAGACCCATACCGTGGGAATGACGCCTTTGCTCCACGACCAACCATTCATGGCCACAGTGATAGGTGCTTTCTTCATGGGCAGCAGTGCTGGGCTTGGACTCTCTTGCAATGGCTCTACTGGAGGCTCGGATACCATTGCGGCGATGGTCAACAAGTATTGGAACATATCGTTGGGGCATGTCATCATGATGTGCGACCTCATCATCATCACCAGTTCCTATCTCGTGCTTCGCTCTTGGGAGATGGTTATCTATGGTTATGTTTGCCTCTTTGTACAGTCGCTAAGCGTAGACCATGTGGTGAACGCCCTGCGCCGCTCTGTTCAGTTCTTCATCATCAGCGACAAATATCTGGAGTTGAGCGCAGCCATCAATACTGCCGCCGACCGTGGTTGTACGGTGATGGACGGACATGGATGCTATAGTGGCAAGGATGTGCACATGCTGTTTGTACTGGCTCGCCAGCGTGAGTCACAGAAGATATTCCGCCTGATAGACGAGATAGACCCTACTGCTTTTGTCAGCCAGAGTGCCGTTATCGGTGTATATGGATTGGGATTCGACCGATTCAAGGTAGGCAAGAAGCTAGCCTTGCCCAAGAGAAGTTCAAGCTCAATCGAGACGACAGAGGCGATGTGAACACGGAATGATTAGAATATCTTGCCGAAGAGGATGCTGACGAAAGTCTTTGACAGAATCTTGAGGTCGAACCACCAGGAACGATGCCTCAGATAGTAGAGGTCGAGGTCGAGACGGCGAAGCATCTTGGGCAGGGTATCTGTATAACCATTGTAGAGCGTGGCATACGACGACACACCGGGTCTTATTTGGTATAGATAGGTGTATCGTGGGTCACGCTCTATGATTTTTTTGATGTAATACCTGCGCTCGGGACGTGGACCGACGAATGACATTTCACCTTTCAATACGTTGAGGAGCTGGGGCAGTTCGTCGAGATGATGGCGGCGCAGGAACTTGCCCGCTTTGGTAAGACGGTGGTCATCGGATGGATTGAAGAGCTGCGGACCGTTTTTCTCCGCATCCATCACCATGCTGCGGAACTTGTACATGTAGAAGGGGCGACCAAACCTGCCGATGCGTTCCTGCTTGTAGATGGCAGGCCCTCCATCTTCCTTTTTCACCATCGCATAGCAAACCCCGAAGAGCGGCATGAAAATCACCATGCTGGCAATAGCCAACATGAAATCTGTCGCTCTTTTCACGCCTCTTTCCACCTCGTTCATTCCATCGGGTATGAAGCGTTCGTCGTTCTCATCATAGTGGTATGATGAGTTTGTTTTTGCCTTTAGTGCGATGTGCATTATTTTGTTTGGTCTTTTTGTAATTTAACGTTTCTATGGTGCTTATATTGTATCCAGTCTATTTTTCTTTTCATCAGTTTGAGGCCATAGGTGGGCAGGAAAAGGAAGATGAAGTAGAATAGCGACTTCAACAAACTATAATGCAGGATGTTGCGATATATCGCCATGTTATATTTTATCAGCGAGAATTTGCTGCTAGATACCGAGCCTTGACGGTCGCAATAGTAGGCGAGAGGCTTGTCGGTATATGCGTAGGCGACGCCTGCTGCTTGTGTCAGCTCGATGAACATTGCCCAGTCTTGTCGTTTCCTGAGAGTTGGCATATAGTATTTTTTGCCCAGTGCCGCCACGTCGTAGATGGCGGTGAGGCAGCCTATCTTGTTGTCTCGTTTCATTATGGCAGGTGTGATGCGTCGAGGCGGAATGTTGATGCCCGTGGGCTCATAGTGGCTATTGCATATCACGTAGCTGGAGCAGCAGAGCGCGCACTGCTTGTCGTGCATGAAGCCGATTTGCCGCTCCAGTTTATCTTCTGCCCATCTGTCGTCAGCATCACAGAAGGCGATGTATCTGCCCTGTGCTCGATGGATAGCCTCGTTTCTAGCATAGCCAGCCCCATGGTTTTCCTTTAGGTAGATTACCTTCACCCTTGTATCCACTTGCTCCATTCGGTGGAGAATATCCAGTGTCTCTGGGGAGTCGGAGCCATCGTCGGTGATGAGGAGTTCCAGTTCCCGGTAGGTCTGCCTAAGGATACAATTGATGCTGTCGGCAAGATATTTGCCGGCATTGTAGGTGGGCATGATGACGGATACGAGTTCTTGATTCATAATTTATTGTTGTAATGTATCATATTTTATAGAGATATACGTGCATGGCGATAGGTATATACGTGCAAGCCTACAGGTATATGCGTGCAAGGCGATAGGTATATACGTGTGAGCCTATAGGGATATACGTGTATGACTATGCTTATATGCCTGTATAGAATTCCTTCAATATATAATTGATGGCTTGCTCGTTGTATCGGCAACGGAGCTTGCGAGGCAGTTTGCCCGTGGCGATGTGTTCGGTGTCGTATACCATGATGGTTGGCAGATACTCTACCTTTAACTTGTGTTTGCGGCATTGCTCGGCAAGATAGATTTCCTCACAATATAAGAAGGGCGGATAGTGGATGATGCCACACCGATTGATATATTCGGCTGTGAGGATGACAAATGAGCCATGGCCTGCATAAATTTCCTTGCGATAGAGTCGGGTATGGTTCTTCAACTTGTGAAGCGTATGGTGGTAAAGGCTGTGAACCCAGGGATGACGAAACAGAAAGCGCATGATGAGCAGCGAACGCTTGCTGTATCGCCTGAGATTCTTTGGATTTTTGTCGCAATGCTCATACGAAGAAGCTATCTGCGGAGCTATCCAACCGATGCCGTTCTCTTCCTTCTCAGACAACAAATCATGAAAGAAAGAGGTACTCAACTTGATGTCTACATTGCTCACTATCACATAATCATAGCCCGAGGGCGAATGCTCGGACATGAGGCGTTCTATACCACCGAAATAACCTAAGTTTTCCGAATCGTTGTTCCTTACGAACACATCTACTAGGCAATCCTCTTTCTGTCGGCTTGCTTCTATGGAAGACAGATATTCTCCCAAAGCCTCATCCGAGTGAAAGCAGACACAATAGATAGCAATCTTCTTCATATATAGCGATTTATTTATTTCTTCTATGATTTTCTCTTGGTTGCAAGTGCTCCCATCTTACCACGTTCGAAGTCTCGGATGCCTTTCATGAAATAGGCGAGGTTCTTCAATTTGTGGCTTTCGAACAATACGACGATACATATTCTTTTCAGAACTTCCAGGGCCCAAGAAAGCTGCTGATGGTAACGTTTGCCGATGGCGAGATAGTTGCGCGTAATATAGTACATCCGTTCGGGATTGTGGTTCATGATGGCTATGCGGCGTGCCCCCATGTTTATGGCCCTGCCTCTGCCTATTTCTTGATGGATACAGACCCTGTAGATGCGCATGATTTTGAACCCATGCTGTTGAATTCGCAAGCAGTAGTCGAAATCTACACCGTCGATGAATAGTGCATCGTCGAAACCACCCACCTCTTGCCAGCACACCAAGTTAATCATGCTCCCTGCCGTGATGCAACGCTTGATGTATTCGCTTCCTTGTGTTTTCTTTGAATACATCCTGCCCATGTTCACATCTTCTATCCTTGGAGAGAGAATGGCGAGTGGGCTGGCTTGTCGACTGTGGCAGGGGATATGTTGAGCCAGATGGTCTATCAAATGCGACTCGGGCAGCGAATCTTGGTCCAGTGTGAGCAGCCATTCGTAGCCATCAGTCGTGGCTCTTTGGCAAAGTCGGTTCAAAGCTTTTGCCACGCCCATGTTGCCGTTCAGTTCTATGAACATTACTTTCTCTTCGCGAGCTTCCAAGGCACGCAGATCTTCGATGTTGTCAGAGAAATTATCGGCCATATAGATGCATCCGAGGCATTCATTCTGCAGCAGTAAGCGGATGCTTCTCTCTAGCCGCTCCATGTCGGGATTGAAGGTCACGATGCCTGCTGCAATCTTTCTTTTTTCCATTCCTTCCATATACGTCTGTTTATGATATTTATTTATGATTCGAATTCGTCTATTGACGATTCATTTTATTCCACTTATGTTTCCATTTTCTAAGGGTAAGATAGGCACAGAGCAGGGTAGCACTTTCGGCAGCTACCCATGTCATCCCACTACCTGTTGCCCCATACCTTGGTACAAGCAAGATGCTGAACACCGTCCATGTCATGACGCCAACAGCTGCGCTCTTCACTATAGCAAGGTCTTGGCGCAGGGGAATGAGCTGTTGCAAGATAACGATTTGCTCACACCCAATGACCAACAATTGAATGATGACGATGCGCAAGGGTGTGACGGCCTCCTCAAAGCCCTTGCCAGCAAATATGTAGATGAGCTGGGGCGCTAAGATTTCTACAAGCACGACCAGAGGAATACCTATGGCTAAAAGCCATCTCAACGCCTTCCTACTTACTTGCCACACCTCTGCCATCCTGCCTTGTTCCACCAATACACTCATCCTGGGTATCAGCACGCTGTTGAGCGAGACAACGAGGGCGATTACGACCTGGTAGAAACGAATGGCTGTGGCGTAATAGCCTGCCTCTATATCTCCGCATGTGACGCTGAGCAGGGGTACGGACAGTTTTGTATATATCGCCGAGAGAACAGCGAAAAGTCCGAGCTTTAGATAGGGGCGAAGGTAGGACTTCAAGCGGATGCTGCGAAACGAGAAGGCGACGATATTGCGGCGGTGCCACCAGTTGAAGAGGGCATTTGCCATCACAATGCCTACGAAGAGCATATAATAGAGGCAATAGTCGCCCTGGGTCTTTACGAGACAGAACACACACAACACAAACAACGCTCTTACTACAACTGAGCGGAGGGTGATGTAACGAAACCGCTCCAATCCCCTGAACAGCCATTCTATCCAGAAAAGGTTGAACACCAGCTTCACGCTGCCTATCATGAGCAGATTGCCCTTGCCATGCAACTGGGGAATGCAGAGGTAGCTTGCCCACAGTAGGCAAAAGGCAATGAACGTGGTGAAAGCGTTGAGGCAGAACAAACTGCTAAATGCTTGTTTCAGCATAAGAGCATTGTGTCTGCTGCGGGCTATCTCTCGGATGCCCAGAGTCGACATGCCCATCATTGAGAACAAGATGCAATAGTCGATTATATTGTCGGCAGTATCTATCATGCCGATGCGCTCAACGCCCAGTACCTTGCTGATGTACGGAAATACCAACAGGGGCACTAGATAGGTGCTCAGTGTAAGTATCGTACTGTATATCAGGTTGTTCTTTAGTCTCATTTTATTTTTGCTTTAAAGTAAATCTCAACCTTTTCAATCACCATCAGCAAAAGGCAAACCACAGGCACCTCGAAAGCGGCGAGATGGAAGAGATAGAACTCGAACCATCCCATCGCCATCAGTCCGCAATAGTAGCAGAGGATGGCATAGACATAGAGGTTGCCTGTTCCCATCGCCACAAGCTTGATGGCATACATCAGAGTGCTTGCCGTAAGTGTATAGGCAACAAACTGCCATGTATTGCAGTAGATGTACATGGTGCCGAAGAAAGTGCGCACGTTCGTCCACGACAATCCTGTGTATAGATAGTAGGGGTTCACAGCAGAGAGCATCTGATCGTTGCCTGTGAACTGCCGGTAGATATTAATAAATGGAGAGACGAGGGTCTCAAAACTACCAGTATCAGGACAATTGATTTGCAGGTCGTAACTGTAGCCCAAAGTTCCGCTAGTGAGGTAGTGCACGAAATGTCCCATCACAAATTTCACCAGTTCTAAGTTGGCATCGCCATTGCTGCCTAGCAGTGGCAAAACCATGTAAGTGGCAAGAAACAGTGCCAAGGCTCCAATCACCAATTTCAGCAGAAGCGAGAGCGAGAGGTTCATCTTGCCGGCATACAGGCGGATGAAGAGTCCTGACACTACCGTGATGATGACGGCTCCTTTCACCAAATAGATGAGTTGGATGGCAAGCAGGGCAAGGACAACGCACCAAAGCAGGTACGACCTTTTGCGCACATGATAGATGGCTACGATGAGCAGAGGGATGATGGCACCTCGCAGGTGTGCCCACAGACCATGACCGCAGAAATCGTCGGCAAAATCCTCGGTGCCCAACAGGTAGTTGCTCGTCTTGAGCGTGTAGAGCAGACGGAGGAAGAAGGCGATGATAAGTCCTACGGAAATGATACCCAGCGAGAGGGGATAGCTGCTCGATGACACAGGTCTGCAGAAAGTGGAGACATACTTGGTGGTGGCTATCGAGAGCACATAGCTAGGCAGGGCGAAGACAACCAAACCGATACTCCATACGTAGATGCTGGGGTAATAAAAACTCACGAATCCGAAGTGACCTGCTATCAGTAGGGTGACCACCTGCACCAGCAAATAGGGCATCATCAGACAGGTGAGTGGGGTATATAGCGTATGCCAGGCAATGCGTTCCAGATAGAACAGCACTCCCACCTCAAGCACGAGCAACAATATGAAAAACAAACCTGTCATATTCTTTAATCTTAGCTTAGATTTCTTTCAGCAAGTCTCTCGCTACAAGACATGCGGTAAGCGCAAAAAGGGCAAAGAGCATCATGCCCAAAATAGTGAGCACTCGCTTGGGACTTGATGGCTTCACGGGCACGCATGCTCCTTGCAACACGGTGAATACGGGCGTCTGCTCCCTCACCTTGGCGATGGCTGCCTCATACTGGGTGCTCATGGCTGTATATTGGTTGTATTTCAGCTGCATGTCGTTCTCCATGTCTTCAACCTTCGAGCGCACGCTCTCCAGTATCACATCTTGGTTGGCGTCGGCAGAGGCGGCATACTTGCGTCTCACTCGCTCATACTGTAGCTGTGCATCGTGCATCAGTTGTCTGTAATGTGCCACGTCCTTCTGTGCCTTCGAGGTACGGTATTTAACGATGAAGACTTTCAGATGCTCGGTGCATGAGTCGGCGAGCAACTTGCAGACCACTGGGTCTTGGGCTGTTGCGAAAACGTTTATTACCCCTGTTTGTCGGTCTACGCTGATCTTGATATCGTCTCTTATTTGTTCTACGATGCGCTCGTTGTCCTTGTTGAGCATGTAAGGATTTTTAAATGGGTTCTGTGGACGTTCCGATTTGCTAAACTTGGCTACGAGGGCATCCTTGATGTCTGCCATCCAGCTCTGCTTGCGTTCTCTCGTCAGATAGGTGTAGTAGCTTCTTTGAACAGGACTCTCCGATGTATGGAGCTGAATCTTCAGTAATTCAACTACAAACTTGTTGTCGTTCATCAACTCTGGATAGAGTGTGGGCGAGATGGCATCGGTGGTTTGCACATTGCTCAGATCCAGCCCCAGTTGCGAGGCCATCATGTTCAAGCCTCCAAGAGTTGCCGATTGCTGTTCTGCCTCGGGAGCCAAAGCTGTCTGAGCCGTGTAGGTTCTGGGAACGGAGTAGATCCAGATTGCTGAGATTACCATCACGGCGAGCATTACCCAGCCATATAGCTTGCGATGTTTTTTCATTCTTTTGAGGAATGTCACAAGCGTCATCGTCTTCATCTCGTTATTTTCATTAGTCATATTTTCCTTGTCTTTAAGATTTCGTCTCGTCTTGGGGCGGGTTTTATTTGGTCATGTTGGCGAGGGTAGCAATCATGGCGGCTACGCTCGACATACTGCTGCTCAAGCTCATGTACTCTGCCATAGTCATCTTGCGCTTGAGCTTGGCTGGTATCACGATTTCGCAGCCAGGCTGTACCTTGGCACCATGACCCAGCTTCGCCACCTTGCCGTTCATGTAGATGATGTAGCCCTTGCTCTTTTGGGCATCGCTTGCGAAACCACCTGCCTGGTCGATGTAGTAGGCTGGGCTCTTGCCCTTCTCGTATGCCACCGTGTTGGCATACATCACGGCACCGTTCACCTTCACCGTTCCGTTGTATTGTGGCACCACGAGTCGGTCGCCCTCTCTTAGTACGATGTCGGCATCGCCGCCTGGGTGCTTCAAGGCCTCAGGCAGGTCGATGCCCACGGGATATTCCTGAGGTACGTTGAATTTCTCCATAGCCACGTTGGTTACCTCCTTGGAGGCTTGCGCCACGCCCATGGCGTTGCTGCTACTAGCAGCCAACTGCAAGATGTTCTTCTGCATCTGCTCTCGCTGCATCTTCAACACAGCCTCCATGCGCTGCTTCTCTGCCTCGTTGGCTTGGCGTATGATGCGTGCTCCACGCAAGTAGGCCTCGGGGGTGCCGCCGCCAGCCTCACGGTAGAGGTCGCTCAAGCGGGCGTTGCGACGGCTCAACGTATAGGTGCCGCCAAACATCACCTCACCTTCCACCGTCACGTTCTGCTGTTCCACATAGGCGGGACTCTTGCGCACCATCACTTCGTCATATGGCATCAGCGTGAAGCCTGGCTGGCCGTCTACCACGAATCCATCTTTCAGGCTCAACGTGTAGGTCTTGGCTATCACGCTGTCGGGGCGCAGGGCCTTCGGGTCGTTCACACGTCGGCTCACCATCACGTTGACGGTCGAAGCCTTGTCTGTGAGACCGCCAGCCTGCAATACAAAGTCCTCTATGGTCTCGTTGTCGGCGTAGCGGTAGGTGCCTGGATATTGCACCTCGCCACGGATGGTGATGGTGCGGTCAGTCATTCGCTCTTGTCGGGTTGGTACAAATAGCACGTCGTTCTCCCTCAGCGGAATGTCGGGCGATGTGCCCTTAATGATGCCAGCAAGGTCTATGCTCAGCACCTTTAGGGTGCGGTCTTGTTTCATACGATGCATCACGGCTCGAGCTGTGAATGCCTCTTCGGTGAGCCCCTCAGCATGTTCCACGAGGGTTCGCACGCTGTTCACCTGCTCACCCAGATTGTACATGCCGGGACGGAACACGGCTCCCTTTACCTCCACGGTGTTGGCGTAGCGGGGCAGGATGCTATCTACAGTCACCGAGTCGCCGTCGTCAATACGAAAACTAGAGAAATCGAACTCTTCCACGTTATAAACTGCATATTCACGACCTGTCTTTCGGTTCACACGCACTGATTTCTTGTAGGCATCCCCCGCAAATCCTCCCGAATATTTCAGCAGGGTATTGAGGCTCTCGTTCTTCTTCATCTCGTAGGTCATCGGGCGTTTTACTTTGCCTTCGATGGTTACAAGACAGTCGTAGGGACCCACCACGATGACGTCGTTATCGGCGAGTCTCACGTTGCCCGTCAGCTTGCCGTTGAGTATGTAGTCGTAGATGTCCACTACGCTCACGAGTCGGTTTTGCCTGTAAACCTTGATGTTGCGAAGAGTGCCGAGGTCGTTGGTTCCCCCTGCCATGTAGAGGGCGTGGAAGACGGTGGCAAAGGCGGATAGGGTATATGTACCTGGAGTTTTCACCTCGCCCATCACGTTCACCATGATGCTCTTGGTCTCTCCCACAGTGAGCCTAATCTTGCTAGCGCGGTATCGACTGCCCAGTGTATTTCTGAGGTGGGCGTTGGCTTGCGCCACGGTCATCCCCCCAACGTTCACAGGCCCATATCCCTCGATGGTGACGGTGCCTTCTGGAGAAACGGTAGACTGCAACGATTTCTGTGATGCTCCATAAATCTCGATGTTGACGGCATCGCCCGGTCCCAGCCGATAGTTCTGTGGGGTGGCGATATTCATGTTGGGCTCGAAACTCAGTTGCTTGTTGTTGAAGATGTCACGTCCGAAGACACTGCTCTTCTTGGCATGTTGCTCAGCCTTCCAAAGGTTTACGATGGCGGCGGTGTCGGTTGGATTTATGGCCTTTTCTGTGTTGATGTCTACCATTTGTGCATATTGGCTGCCAGGGTCGTATTGCATGGTGTTCTGCCGTGCGTTGCGATTGCTGTCGCGATTGTTGCGGGCATTGATTCTGGAAGAGGTTGCTTCCGAACTACTGAGGGATGATTTCTTCATCTCTCGCTCGTAGTTGTTGCGTACGCGTCTTATCTGTGAGATGTCTACGCCCTGTTGCATGAGTCGGGTCACGATTTGGGAGTTGGAGGTGCCTCTGGCATGTTCTTTCACGACGAAACTCTTCACCTGATCGTCGGTCATTTTTGAAGCCGTCTGGGCGTTGGCTTTACCAATGATGATGATGAAGAACATGATGGCCAAAAATATATATTTTCTCATTTTAATAATAATCTTGTTATTATTATATAACTAGTTTTTCGCCAAAATGTTGTAGTATGAGCTGAAATATTTTTCCAGAGGCATCTATTGGGGTGTAAAAAACAGCGAGTAGAGGACATCTGGATAATAATCCTATAACAGAAAAAAAGGCAGAGAGTTCTATGCTCCCTGCCTCAATCTGCTACAAATTCATTTTACAATGAATCTGACCTTATTTCATCATTGCCTTCACAGCTCGTTCCAATTGGACATCATGACCATGGATGAAGTCTTCTGGGCTGTTGTATACCTCGATGTCTGGATTGAGCTGCGTATTCTCACCGAAGGTGCCTCGCATGTCGCGACAACCTACCTGCGGAATACCAAATACCAAGGTGTGATCCATCAGCGTCTCCCACCAAACTGCCGTCATTGTGCCCGCCACTGGAGTACCGATAAGTTTGCCAATACCCAGCTCTTTGTATACCCATGGGAATCCATGGCCGTTGCTATAGTCGTCCTCGCAAATCATCACGCAGGATGGCTTCACCCACTTGTTGAATGGGTCACGACCAACCACTTTGCCATGTGGCACAAACTCCTGATATTGCTTGCCATTGAGCAAGGTGCAGAGGTCGTCGTGTAACCAACCACCGCCGTTATGGCGTTCGTCTACTATCACGGCATCACGATTGCGGTTCTTGTCGCTCAAGAGTTCACTATACACGGTGCGGAAGCTCTCGCTGTTCATCGCCCTTACATGTACATAAGCTATCTTGCCACCTGAGAGGCTGTCCACCAGCTGGCGGTTGCGGTCTACCCATCGTTTGTAGAGCAGGTCTGTGAGCTCAGCCTGCGAGATAGCCTTCACTGTCACGTCCATCTTCTTGCCTTTGGCAGTCTTGATGCCGAGACGTACATTCTTGCCAGCCTTGCCGTCGAGCAGAGGGAAATAATCTTGACCAGCCTTGATGGTCTCGCCGTCGATGCTCTCGATGATGCATCCAGCAGTGACATCGGTCTTCTTTTGGGCAAAAGGACCACGTTTGATGACTTCTTGTATCTTCAGGCCATCGCCCTGATAGGTAGGGTCGAGGAATACGCCAAGGTTTGCGGTCTGCAACACAGGGGTTTGTGGACGAAAACGAGCACCCGTGTGGGAGGCATTGAGCTCACCCAACATCTCGCTCAACATCTCTTGGAAGTCGTAGTTGTTGTTGATGTAAGGTAAAAATTTCTCGTAGGTCTTGCGATAGCCTTCCCAGTCTACGTGATGCAATTGTGGGTCGTAGAACTTATCTTTCACCTGTCGCCAGATGTGGTCAAAGAGATACTGTCGCTCCTCGGCAGGCTTATAGTTGAACGATGCCTCGAAGTTTACGGGCTTGGTGGCGAGAGAGCCGAGATCCACCTTTTTGATATTCCATCCATTGCAGAGGTAGAGGTTCTTAACATCCTTGTCGGCAACAAAACCTCCACCACCTACTCCTTTGAGTATCAACTTAGTAGATCCGTTCTTTAAATCTCTGCTCCAAAGGTCGAATCCTCCCTCGAATGCAGCTTGATAATAGAGTTTGTCGCCCTCTTTATTGAGCACAGCATCACCCATTCTCGAAGAGTTGGCAGTGAGACGGACGATGCGGTCTCGGCAATTCTCGATGTCGAGTTCGAGAGGCTTCACTTTCTCCACCTTTATCTTGCCTGTCTTTTTCTGTTTCTCTTCGGCTTTCTTCTGAGCCTCCTCTTCCTTTTCGTCCTGTATTTTCTCCTTCTCGTCTTTGCTTGCCTCAGCAACCTCTATCTCTTCCTTGCTCATGTTGTAGCGGTTGTAAGCATCAAGGTCGAAGAACATAAGGTAGGCATCGTCCTCTGCTCCCCAGGAGCCATGGCTGCGATAGCCGGCACGGTCGCTCTCAAAAAGCATCGCCTTGCCGTCGAGCACCCATTTACCATTGCCATCGGTATACCCAGAGTTGGTAAGGTTGTGTACCTCCTTACCATCGGCTTTCACCAGGGCGATGTCTTGGTTGTTCCATCCTCCATTACCCAGGTAACAGGAAAGCAACCACTTGCTGTCAGGACTCCATTCAAACCAGATGTCACCATCGCTGTAGGAGTAGACGTACTTACCGTCGAGCACGGTGCGAATCGCCTTCGATTTGAGGTTGACGATGCGCAGGGTAGAGCGATCTTCGAAGAAAGCCACTTCCTTGCCGTCTGGCGAGAATTGTGGATACTGCGAGGTGATGCCGGTTTCTACGATTTGCTCTTCCTCGATGTCACTGGCGTAAGTAAAGTTGTTGTCGGTGGCGTTCTTCAGCTTGGCTTGGTAAATTTGCCAGCAGCCATTGCGCTCGGAAGAGTAGACGAGGCTTCTGCCGTCTGGTGAGAAGCTCACCTCACGTTCCTGTTCAGGTGTGTCGGTGATGCGCTTGGTGGTGTTGTATTCCACGCTCGTCACGTATACATCGCCGTGCATGATAAACGCCACCTCCTTGCCATCAGGCGAAAGAGCTATCTCTGTAGCTCCCGAAGTCTTGATGCTGCGCACCAAGCTAGGGGTATCGTTATCGGTCGTGATGGATATATTGACCTTCTGTGGCACAGCCCCCTGTTTCACGGTGTAAATCTCTCCATCATATCCATAGCAGAGCATGTCGCTCTGGGTGGTTGTGAGGGATCTCACAGGGTTGCCCTTGTAATGGGTAATCTGTGTGTCAGTAGTGCCGTTGATGCCTCGGTGGTAGATATTGAGCGTGCCGTCCTGCTCGCTCAGATAGAAGAACGACTGCTGGTCGGATGCCCATATTGGGTTGCGGTCTTCACCAGCGAAGGTGGTCTGCTTGGTGAATTTGCCATCTTTCTCCATCCAAATGTCGCGTGCGATAGGAGAGTGATGATGCTTGCGCCATGTATCCTCATAACCCTTCTTGTCTTGGTAGAGCACAGTTCCGTCATTGGCAATACTGATGTCTTCCATCGTGAGGGTGGAGTATAGCTCAGGGCGACCGCCCTTTGTGCTCACCTTGTATATTTGCGGGAAAGTACCGCTGCCGAAGATGATGCTCTGGGCAGTAGGCATCAGGCTGGATGAGAACAGCACGTGGTCGTTGTCGGTAAATACGATAGGCGTTTCGGTGCCGCTGTTGGTCGTGAGACGGGTTGGGGTACCACCCTTGGCATCGATGACGAAAACGTCGATGCTGCCCTCACGGTCGGAGGCAAAAGCAATCTTCTTGCTGTCGGGACTCCATACGGGATGAGAGTCGAAAGCTGCGTTGGTGGTTAGCTGACGAGCCTCTCCACCGCCTACAGGTACACTGTAGATGTCGCCCTTGTAGGCAAAGGCTATCGTGGTGCCGTCGGGAGAGATGGCTGGATAACGCATCCACAGAGGATGTTGCTGTGCGCTAGCGACAAGTGAAGCCGAGAAGAGCACAACAGAAAGAATAAATTTTCTCATATTTTCTTTTTGTTTTGATTACAGAGTGATGTGATTAAAGCTTGGTCATGTGATAGCCCATGGCTTTGAGTTGGATGGCGATGCCCATGAGATAAATCTGATGGAGGGCTGCTATGAACCCACGAAAAGCTTCTTCTGTGCCAGGCTGCAACCCCATGTGCAAAAGTTTGTTGTAGGTGCGTGAGGCGCATTCTACAACGAGGTCGGTGAGCTGTTTATGTTCCTCCCCTTCGAGTAATAGCACCTTTTGGCTGATATAGTCATCCATGTGGTCGAAGTCGATGCGGTCTCGCAGGTACTTATATAAATCGTCTACCTTGCTGTAGAGTTCCCAGTCTTCTTCCCAGTATTTCGCCATGGCCATACCTACATACATAATCCAGCCAAGCGAACAAGTAGGATATTTGCCAAACTCTCGCATGGCATCGGGTAGATAGCTTTCTCCTATCTTTGGCCATAGTTGTTCCAAGTCTGGTGCTTCGGGCAGGTGTTTGTCGATGCGATCGATACTTGTCAAGTAGTTGTAGAGATCATCGTGAAAGATCTCTTCGGGTGTCACTTTGTCGTTTGTATTCATATTTATTTGCTCTTTGTAATGCAAAGGTACGATTTTTTTATGACTTAGACAAACAAATGGTGATAAAAACGATAAGAATATAAGAAAAACCGCATAAATGATAACGAGAAACAAAAAAGCCCCTAACTGCATTACTGCAGCCAGAGGCTAATTTAAAACTCAAATGTTGTACTTTTAGAATCTGTTCAAAAGATTAGATCTGTTCGCTCCAGTCTTCCTGGCTCTTACGAACGTAAGTCTGGTAACGGAGCTTAGCCATCTTCTCTGCCTGAGAGAAGAGCTCGTCAGCCTCCTTAGGAAATGCCTTTTGTACAGAGAGGTAACGAACCTCACCAAGCAAGAAGTCGCGGAAATTATCCCAGTTAGGAGCCTTAGAGTCGAGTGAGAATGGGTTCTTGCCCTGCTCTGCCAACTCTGGGTTGTAACGCCACAAGTGCCAGTAACCGCACTCAACAGCCAACTCTTCCTCGTGCTGTGAACGACCCATGCCGCCCTTACGCTTCAAACCGTGGTTGATACATGGTGCGTAAGCGATGATGAGTGATGGTCCGTGATAAGCCTCAGCCTCGCGGATAGCCTTCAATGTCTGTGCATTGTCTGCTCCCATAGCAACCTGAGCTACGTAGATGTAACCATATGTTGTCTGCATCAAACCGAGATCCTTCTTGCGGATACGCTTACCCTGTGCAGCGAACTGTGCGATGGCACCAAGTGGAGTTGACTTAGAAGACTGACCACCAGTGTTAGAGTAAACCTCAGTATCGAGTACCAAGATGTTTACATCCTCACCAGAAGCCAATACGTGGTCGAGACCACCGTAACCAATATCGTAAGAAGCACCATCACCACCGATGATCCACTGTGAACGCTTAACGAGGTAGTGATCCAAAGTCTTCAACTCCTGACAGATAGGACAACCCTTCTCAGCGCCAGCAGCGATCAATGGCTTCAACTCGGCAGCAGCTTCCTTAGAACCCTCTGAATCATCCTTGTTGGCAATCCACTTGTCAGCGGCAGCTACGAACTCAGCTGGAGTACCCTCCTGAGCCTTAGCCTCTTCGAGCAAGTGGCAGATGCGCTCCTTCATCTTCTTGTTACCCAATACCATACCGAGACCGAACTCGCAGAAGTCCTCGAACAAAGAGTTGTCGAATGCAGGACCCTGACCCTTGGCGTTCTTTGTATATGGAGTAGATGGGATAGAAGCTGAGTAGATAGAAGAACAACCTGTAGCGTTAGCTATCATCTGACGATCACCGAAGAGCTGAGAAATCAACTTAACATATGGAGTCTCACCACAACCAGAGCAAGCACCAGAGAACTCGAACAATGGCTGAGCGAACTGAGAGTTCTTAGGGCTCTGCTTGATGTCAACGAGATCCTGCTTAGAAGCTACCTTGTGTACGAGGTACTCCCAGTTAGCTGCTTCCTTAACCATATTCTCAGCGTCAACGTTGAATGGAACCATGGTCAATGCCTTCTCACCCTTCTTGCCTGGGCAGACGTCAGCACAGTTACCACAACCAAGACAGTCAAGTACAGAAATCTCGATGCGGAAGTGCATGCCAGCCAAAGCCTTAGGTGCCTTCACATCCTGAGTAGCGAGACCATCGATGCCAGCCAACTCCTCGTCGGTCAATACGAATGGACGGATAGCTGCGTGAGGACAAACGAATGAACACTTGTTACACTGGATACAGTTTTCAACATTCCATACTGGAACGAATGCCTCAACACCACGCTTCTCGAATGCTGCTGTACCGTTCTCCCATGTACCATCTACAGTGTTGTGCTTAACGAAGTCGGATACCTTCAAGAGGTCACCTGCCTGACCGTTGATAGGACGAACCAACTCCTTAACGAATGCTGGAGCATTGTCTTCCTTCTGTTCGTCATCAGCGAGGTTAGCCCAAGCTGAATCTACTGTCAACTCCTTGTATTCACCACCGCGGTCAACGGCTGCGAAGTTCTTGTCAACGACATCCTGACCCTTCTTAGAGTAAGACTTCACGATGAATGCCTTCATCTGCTCTACGGCGAGATCCAAAGGAATAACCTCTGTGATGCGGAAGAATGCAGACTGGAGGATCGTGTTGGTACGGTTACCTAGGCCAATCTCCTGGGCAATCTTAGTAGCGTTGATATAATATACCTTGATGTTGTTCTGAGCGAAGTAACGCTTTACCTTGTTAGGGATGAAGTTTACGAGTTCCTCGCCGTCGAAGATAGTGTTCAACAAGAAGGTACCGTTCTTACGAAGACCACGAGTTACATCATACATATGGAGGTATGCCTGTACGTGGCAAGCTACGAAGTTAGGAGTATTTACCTGGTATGCGCTGTGGATAGGGCTGTCGCCGAAACGCAAGTGAGAGCAGGTGAAACCACCAGACTTCTTAGAGTCGTAAGAGAAGTATGCCTGGCAATACTTGTTAGTATTGTTACCGATAATCTGAACAGAGTTCTTGTTAGCACCAACGGTACCGTCAGCACCCAAACCATAGAACTTAGCCTCGAACAAGTCATCGCCACCCATTGGAATCTCCTCCTCTTCTGGGAGAGATGTGAATGTAACGTCATCTACGATACCAACAGTGAAGTGGTTCTTAGGCTGTGGCAACTCGAGGTTCTTGAATACAGCAACGATCTTGGCTGGAGTTGTATCAGAAGAACCGAGACCATAACGACCACCTACGATCAATGGCTTGCGCTCATCGTCATAGAGAGCAGACTTCACGTCGAGATACAAAGGCTCACCCTCTGCACCTGGCTCCTTGGTACGGTCGAGAACAGCGATACGTTTTACAGTAGCTGGGATAGTCTTCTTCAAGAAGTCAACAGAGAATGGACGGAAGAGGTGTACGGCAACCATACCAACCTTCTTGCCCTGCTTGTTGAGGTAGTCGATAGCCTCACGAGCTGGCTCTGTGGCAGAACCCATCAAGATGATGATGTTCTCAGCATCCTCAGCACCATAATAGTTGAAGAGGTGATACTCACGACCGGTGATCTTAGTCATCTCCTGGCAGTACTTCTCTACTACCTCAGGAATCTTATCGTAGTATTCGTTGCAAGCCTCACGGTGTGTGAAGAATGTCTCTGGGTTCTCAGCAGTACCACGAGTCACAGGGCGCTCTGGAGTCAAAGCACGGTCGCGGAAACGCTTGATGTAATCTGGGTTAACCAAAGGACGGATATCTTCCATATCCATCTCCTCGATCTTGTGGTACTCGTGAGAGGTACGGAAACCATCGAAGAAGTTAATGAAAGGAACCTCTGTCTCCAAGGTAGCCAAGTGAGGAACTGCAGAGAGGTCCATAACCTCCTGAACAGAACCAGAGCAGAACATAGCGAAACCTGTCTGGCGGCAAGCCATTACATCCTGGTGGTCACCGAAGATACAGAGAGAGTGAGAGGCCAATGTACGAGCTGATACGTTGAACACGCAAGGGAGCAACTCACCAGCGATCTTGTACATGTTAGGAATCATCAACAACAAACCCTGTGAAGCAGTGTAAGTTGAAGTCAAGGCACCTGCCTGGAGAGAACCGTGAACAGCACCTGCTGCACCGCCCTCAGACTCCATTTCCTGGATAGAAACTTTCTGACCGAAGAGGTTCTTACGACCCTTAGCGGCCCATTCATCTACATGCTCCGCCATTGGTGATGATGGAGTGATAGGGTAAATGGCAGCAACCTCAGTAAACATATAGCTTACGTGAGCGGCAGCTGTGTTACCATCACAAGTGATAAATTTTTTTTCTTTAGCCATTTTACTTTTAGATAAAATATTAAAAATGTTTTGTATTATTCTTTGTTTTTTAAATTTTTCTTACTAGTGAAGCCGCAGCTCGTAAGTTTTGAGCTCACAACTCATACTCATAATGGAACCCTGTCATCTTAGCAGAGCTCCCGACATCAAACAGCCCACAGCCTCAACTAATAGAGAAACCCGAGCAACCACAGCGGTATCCGGTTGTCCTTGCCCACCTCCGTGTTGTATCGGGCGTAGATGACATCGGGATTGTTGCGCATCTTAGCTGTAGACTTGGCGTCGCAGATGCGGAATCTCTTCTTCCCGTCTACGATGTAGTAATGGTCCTTGCCCGTCTGGTTGACCTTGTGGTCTTTCCACAAAGAATTGACGAAGAAGGTCTCCATCACTTCCTGCTTGTCTATCTGTATCGGATAGATAGCGTACATCAGGTTCGAGTTGTGCATCATCACCTTGGATGGTTTCTTCGGGAACTCCTGTCCCTCCGGATAAATCATGTTGATGAGTCGTGCGTCTGCGAGATACTTGATATAATTCATCACGGTGGCTCGGCTGGTGTTAATGCTCTCGGCTAGCTGGCTCACGTTGGGAGCTTTTGCTCCCTCCACAGCCAGCTGGTAGAAAAGACGCTTGATCTTGGTGAGATACTTGAGTTCTATCTGCTTGATGAGGAGGATGTCCACCTCTGTCATCATATTCATTGTCTTTAGTAGATTCTCCGTGAAATTACGATGCTCCAGAAAGAACGGATAGAACCCGTGGTGCAAATAATCCTGAAAATACTTCATCGGGCTCACCTTGGGCAGTATTTGCTTGATGATGTGTTCGTGGTTGTGCAATATCTCGTCAAGAGTGTAGGGAGGGAAATCGTTGCCTGTCTGAAGGTTTACGAACTCCCTAAATGAGAACCCCCTCAAGTTGTAACTCTTTACGATGCCATTGAGCTCAGGATTTTCTTCCTTGAGTCGCATCACGCTTGAACCCGTAAATACAATTTTGAGCTCTGGATACATGTCGTAACACTTACGTAACTCCTTGCTCCAGTCGGGCTGCTTGAAAACTTGGTCGATCAGTAGTGTCCTTCCACCTTGGCGCACAAAGTCGCCTGCGAAATCCGCGATGCCTCGGCTCTGGAAATAGAAGTTGTTCATATTCACATACAAACATTTACAGTCGGTCGGACCAAAATGCTCCTTTGCATATTGGAGGAGAAAGGTAGACTTCCCTACGCCTCTAGTCCCCTTGATACCTATCATGCGATCGCTCCAGTCTATTTCGTCCATTAATGTGCGTCTTACTGGGGCGTTCGTATGCTCTACGAGGTATGTATGTGTTCTGAAGAATGCTTCTTCCATGAGTTGTCGTTTGTTTCTTATTTGTTTTTTCTAGTGCAAAGGTAATTAAATATTTCTAATTTGCAAACTCTAGATAGCAAAAAGTAACTTTTTTTTCATTATTTAGCACTTGTCTAAGCAAAACTTGCCATTTTATGCGATTTTTCTCACTTTTTCTTTATATCTTTGCAGCATGAAACTACATATCTTCAATCCGGAACACGATTTGGCTTTGGCCTCAAACTTACGACAGTTTACAGCTCCTCATGCAGGACGACAGCTCAGGAGTGATTTAGCCTTCATACCTGCGCTTTGGGCAGAAGAGGGCGATTTAGTGCTTGTTGATGACATCGACAACGCATATGACAAGGTGCGCCATTTAGGTTTTAAACTCGCCGACAAGGTGGAGTTCATCACCAAGATCCAACTACAACATTTACTCGACACTCAATTTCTCGATTCGGTACATCCTTGGGGATGGGATTTCAGTTTGAAAGGAGAACTAGAACGTCTTGGCGTAGCTGAGATCATGTTGCCTACGGATGGTATATTAAATAAGATGCGCGAGCTTAGTAGTCGTGAATGGACTGCCAAGCACCTGCAACGTGGTGTGGAATATGTTACAGAGTTGGCTCATGTAAAAGATCTCATCCGTAGTTGGGGCAACGTCGTCATCAAGGCTCCTTGGAGCAGTAGTGGCAGGGGAGTGAAATATGTTTCTGCCGAAGATTTCCGTACCGGAGGTGGCTATCCTACATTTGAACGTTGGATGGGTAACATTATCTTCCGCCAGGGCGGTGTAACTGTGGAACCCTATTATAATAAGGTGAAAGATTTCGGTATGGAGTTTGAAATGCGTGACGGCAAGATGGTTTATCGTGGCCTCTCTCTCTTCGACACCATCAAGAACGCCTATTCAGGCAACGTCTTGGCGTCTGAGGAAGACAAGATTGAGATGTTGGCAAGCTTCATAGACAGATTACAACTTGAAAACATCCGCCAACGTATCATCGACGTGTTGGAACCAGTGCTGAAGGACATCTATAGCGGTCCTCTTGGAGTAGATATGATGATATGCAGCAGGGATGAAAACTCTCAATTTTCCGAAGCCACAAAAATGGGATATGGGGTAGTGGATTGTATCGAGTTGAATTTGCGTCGTACAATGGGGCATGTGGCCCTTGCCCTGGCTGAACACTTGAAAACATCGGATATCAAGATGAAGGTTGACCGAAACAACATCATGCGTGTGGAATATGATGGCAATCGCTATCATCTTAGAGTGCTTCCAGGCAAGCCTTCGGAAGATGCACCGCTCCACTAATCTTGTCCAAGTATGTAAACGAATAAACAAAATAATACTTAACAAACAAATCTTCAAAAACAATGAAAACTAAAATGTTATTAGCGATGTTTATATTTTCGGACATTGCTATATTGGCACAAAAGCCTCTCACAAAGACAGGGGTGGCTTTGAGTAAACAACCATACGTGTCGCAGGTCTGGAATCCAGACCTAGGAAATGGAATGTACAAAAACCCTGTCATAAACGCAGACTATAGCGACCCAGATGTCGTGTGTGTCGGTGACGATTATTATATGACTGCCAGCAGCTTTAACTGCATCCCTGGACTTCCAATTCTTCATAGTAAAGATTTGGTTAATTGGGAGTTGGTTGGACACGCAATAGAAAAGCTTCAACCAGAGCGAGAGTTTGACATGCCTTCGCATGGCAATGGCGTATGGGCTCCTTGCATCAGCTACCACAATGGAGAATTCTACATCTACTGGGGCGATCCGGATTATGGCGTTTTCATGGTAAAGACAAAGAATCCTGCTGGCAAGTGGGGTGAGCCTGTGTGTGTAATTCCCGGCAAAGGCATGATAGATACTTCACCTTTGTGGGACGAGGATGGAAGGGTGTATCTTGTGAATGGATGGGCTAATTCCAGAAATCGCTTTGCTTCAGTCATCACAGTAAGAGAACTCAATGCCGAAGGCACCAAGGCTATAAGTGACCCCGTCATCGTGTTTGATGGTAATGGCACGGAATATCGCACCTGTGAAGGCCCTAAGTTCTACAAACGAAATGGGTGGTACTGGGTGATGTTTCCTGCAGGCGGTGTTCCTACCGGTTTTCAAGTTGCTATGAGAGCCAAGTCGCCATACGGACCTTACGAGGCAATGAAAGTGCTGGCTCAAGGTAAGTCGAAAATAAACGGGCCTCATCAAGGTGGATGGGTCCACACAAAATATGGTGAAGACTGGTTCCTGCATTTCCAGGACAAGGACGCTTACGGAAGAGTTGTTCATCTGCAGCCAGTCATCTGGAAAGACAATTGGCCAGTGATGGGCAAGGTACCCGCCAAGGGCTATTGTGGTGAGCCCTACGAGACCTACAAGATGCCTATGGCTAGTAGCCACGTTAACATGAACCCGGTTGAGAGTGATGAGTTCAACGAGTCAAAGCTTGGAATGCAGTGGCAGTGGCACGCTAACTACCAACAATGGTATGGCATGCCTACGGCCATGGGTAAATTTCGCATCTATACCAACAAGAGCGACGAGACCATCTGGCATACGCCTAATCTTTTACTTCAGAAGACACCTGCCGACAACTTTACGGCAACCGCCAAACTGGAACTAACCGCCAAGGACCAAAATCAGATGGGCGGCATCATCATGATGGGACTAGATTATTCGGCATTGGTGGTGAAAAGAGTAGGAGACAAGTTTGAGCTCCAACAAATCACCTGTGAAAAAGCAGACAAGGAGGGCACGGAAAAGGTAAATGTTCTAGAAACATTGAAGCCAACTTCCGTTGATAAGATAGATTATCAGCCTGCCACCCACGAAGCTGTGTATATGCGCATGGTTGTAAAAGCAGGTAAGATGCAGTTTTTTTTCAGTAAAGATGGCAAGAAATACGAGAAGGTGGGCGAGGAGTTCACGATGAAAGAGGGCAAGTGGATAGGAGCCAAGTTAGGCTTCGTTGCCAAAGAGCCTGCTGGTAAGACCAATCGTGGTTGGATAGACGTAGATTGGTTTAGAATAACTAAGTAATGAATGTATAAAAGTTCGCAAAAGATATTCAAAAGGTAAATTTAAAAGTAATACTTAACAGCGGTTAAGACGTAACGGATGGTCTGGGAAGATCGTCCGTTATTTTTTAGGTATATATATGTAGCCGGCAAGTTCTTGATAACAGTGTTAACCGCCGTTCTTGGCACATTGGGTGTGACTTCGTGTCGCTAGGGAGGAGGCGAGGATGAGAAAGATCAACATGATAGTGATGCACTGTAGTGCATCGCGTTGCAACCGCCGATATACGCTGGAGCAGTTGCGCCACGACCACGTGGAGGTGAACGGATGGACTGACATCGGCTACCATTACTATATCACGCTGGATGGCATCATCCACCCTTGTCGCCCGATAGAGCGCATGGGCTCCCACGCCAGGGGCTGGAACGGTCACTCCATCGGCATCTGTTATGAGGGCGGTCTGAACGAGAACGGCTGCATCGCCGACACCCGGACACCTGCACAGAAGGAGGCGATGAAACGGCTCATCTGCGATCTGCGCCATCGATTTCCTAGCATCCGTACCGTATTGGGACATCGAGATTTGCCGGGTATGCAGAAATGCTGTCCGTCGTTCAATGCCTGGAAGCTCCAGTCTTTGATAGATGATGGTAAGTGATAGATTACCTATTTATAAATTATGGTATATAACAAGAAAAGTGTGGCACTGATGTCACTCTTTTTGGGTATCTTTGGCTCTGTAAACATAACTACATCTTTTTTATAAAATGAATACACAATGAAAATCGAGAAACAATCATCGCAAATGGTAGGTAAGCTGGAGCTAGCCTGCCGTTATTTTCCCTTGACAGAAGACAAGAACGTGGCCCGGCATCATCTCATGGCATGGATACGTTGCAACACCGAGCTTTGGGATAAGTTGCTGCTTTTGGGATACAACAAGCACAGCCAGTATTTCTCGCCCAACATGGTAGCGTGCATTTACGAGTATCTGGGGGAGCCGTGACGGTGGAAATCAATGATTTCTACTCTTCGTAGAATGTGTAAATATTTGCTTATTGCGCTTTTTCAAATAAAAAGAGGCCGAGCTTATAGCCCAGCCTCTATCATTTAATGGGTGGAAGTTATTTCTTCTTCTTTAGTTCAAGTTTAGGAATCTTGATTTTCTGTCCTTCCTTGACGGTCGTTGTGCCGTTGATGGCCTCTACATAGCATTCCATGCCTGGACCGAGATAACGCTTACTGATGTTCTCGATGCTTTGGCCTGCCTTCACAGTTACGACATCCGCTACGCCCGTGATGCGATAAGCTCCAGTACGAATCCTTTCATCGCTGTCGTATTTGCTAGACGTTGAAGCAGCTTGCTTGGTCTTCGCCTCGGCAGCAGACTGGCTTGAGGCTTGTTTTGCAGCCTCGGCGTTGTCTGATTTTTCTGCAGTCTTTACAGCCTCGCTTGCTTGTACCATTCTGATGCTATCCTCGATGGCTTTCTGGCGCATAAGTTGCTCCTGGCTCATTTGTGCTCGTGCCGAAGGCTTGGCAGGGGAAGGCTTGGGAGCCGGGGCATGATGATATTTGTTGAGCTGCATGGCGAGATCGTCGCGCTGGGCTGCCATCTTGCCGTAGTTGAAGGCAAACCATCCCATGCCGGCTATCAGAGCTACCACGACGATGCTCGCCGCCACAACCATGTAGCGAGGAATGAGCAGGTGATGACTGTCGGAAGTTGGATCCTCATGCTCAAGGTCTGGGTCTTCTGGCTGATTTTCACCTATAATTATTACATCTGAGCTTGGCTTGGATGGGGCTTTTGTTTCGAGGAAGTCGATTACTTCGCTGGCAGGCTCGGCTGAACTTGGCTGGTTCAAGCTTGCTTGCTCGTCGGATTGCAAATCCGCCGAAACCCCTGTAGCCTCTTCGACAGTATTACTCGTTTCCTCGATAGCTTGGCTAGCTGTCTCTTCAGCGATAGAGCGTATTTCGTCCTTAGCTTCTTCCTTTATCTCGTCCTTAGCTTCTTCATTCTCCTCCTCGTCGAATTTCTTGTCGATGGCATAGAAGTCTACGCCGTCGTTCACCACGACGGTCTCAAACTGTGCGAAAGGCTTGTTGACTATTTCCTTGAGGATGTTGTCGGGGGTGAACGAAAGCTTGTCTCTGCCTTCGATGACGATGCGCTCGCCCGTGTTCACATTGATGCTCTCACGGTCTTTCACAGCCTGTACCTTGAAGGTGCCTAGCCATTTTATCTTCACCAGCTTGTCTTGGTCGAGACCTTGGTTGCAGACATCAAACATCTTGCGGATGAAGAGCTCTGCCTCCACAGGGGTCAAGCCGCTCTTCTCGGAGAGTGCCTTGCCTAGACTGTTCAAACTAAACTTGCTCATTACTCTTCGCCTCCATTTTTAAGTTTCTCTTTCACCGAAGCCACAGGGCGGAAACCTAACACGAGCTTTGGCGGTACCAATTGGCGCTTCTTGGTGGTAGGGTTCACCACGACACGCTCCAGGCGCTTCTTCACCTCGAACGTACCAAAGTTGGGGATGGAAACGGTCTCTCCATCCTCAAACTCGGCGATCATGGCGTCGATTACCTTGCGCACCAATCTCTGGGTGTCTTCCTGCGAATAGCCTGTCTGCTGGGCTAGCTCGGCGATATATTCTTTGTTGTTCATATAGAATGCTTTCCTATTGATTATCGAAAGGGTGTAACATAGCTTTCTTACCGAAAAGGGTGGAGCATAGCTTATTTCACCACCGTGCCGTAGAGGTCGAATTCCTCGCTCTGGGTGATTTTCACCTGATAGAAGTGGCCCACGCGCAGTTGCTTTTCGTCGGCACGGATGAGCACCTCCGGGTCTACCTCTGGTGAACAGAATTCGCTGCGACCAATGTAATATTCACCTTCCTTGCGGTCGATGACTACGGTCATGGTCTTTCCCACCTTGTCGGCCTCCACCTCGGCACTGATGTCTTGCTGCAGAATCATGAGCTCGTCGAGTCGGCGTTGCTTCACCTCTTGCGGCACGTCGTCTTCGTAGTGGGTGGCACTGTAGGTTCCTTCTTCTTCTGAGTAGGCGAAGGCACCCATGCGCTCAAATCGCTGTTCGCGCACGAAGTCGAGCAGCTCGTGGAAATCTTCGTCGGTCTCGCCTGGGAATCCCACCATCAGGGTGGTGCGGATGTGGATGCCCGGCACGCGCTCTCGGATGGCCTTCAGCAGGTCGATGGTTTCCTGTTTGGTCACGTGGCGATGCATGCGTGTGAGCATGTGGTCGCTGATGTGCTGCAGGGCGATGTCGAGATATTTGCAAACGTTGGGCTTCTCGCGCATCACGTCGAGCAAGTCCATCGGAAACTGGTTAGGGTAGGCATAGTGCAGGCGAATCCATTTCACGCCAGGGATGTCGGCCATTTCGCTGATGAGCTCGGTGATATGGTGCTTGCCGTCGATGTCCACGCCATAGTAGGTGAGTTCCTGTGCGATGATTTGGAATTCCTTCACGCCGTCGGCCACGAGGTCGCGCACCTCTTGCAGAATTTCCTCCTTGGGGCGCGAGATGTGCTTGCCGGTGATGATAGGGATGGCGCAGTAGGCGCAGTGGCGGTCGCAGCCCTCGGCTATCTTGATGTAGGCGTAATGGTGTGGAGTGGTGAGGTGTCGCTTGCCGTCGCATGAAGCCACGTCGGCCTTGCCCAGCTCCTGTAGCAGCTGCTTGTAGTTGAACTTGCCGTAAAACTTGTCTACCTCAGGCATTTCTTCCTCCAGTTCCTTTTGGTATCGCTGCGAGAGACAGCCCATCACGTAGAGTTTGCGCAGATGGCCTTCCTCCTTGGCTTGTATGAACTCCAGGATGGTGTCGATGCTCTCTTGCTTGGCATCCTCGATGAAACCGCATGTATTGATGACGGCTATCTCGCCCTGTGGTCGCTTAGGGTCGTGAACACAGTGGTAACCGTTGGCCTCGAATTGTTTCATGAGCAGCTCGCTGTCTACGAGGTTTTTCGAGCAGCCCATGGTTATGATGTCTATTTGGTTCTTTTTCATTTAATTCTTAAAAAGTGAGTCTACGAATTCTAATTTTTAAAGAGTGAGTCTACGAATTCTTTCTTGTTGAAGAGCTGCAGATCTTCTATGCCTTCGCCCAGTCCGATGTATTTCACAGGCACCTTGAGCTGGTCGCTGATGCCGATGACCACGCCACCCTTGGCTGTGCCGTCGAGCTTGGTGATGGCGAGCGATGAGATGTTGGTGACGGCAGAGAACTGCTTGGCCTGCTCGAAGGCGTTCTGTCCCGTGCTTCCGTCGAGCACGAGCATCACCTCGTCCGGAGCCTCAGGCAACACCTTCTTCATCACTTCCTTGATTTTCTTGAGCTCGTTCATCAGGTTCACCTTGTTGTGCAGTCGGCCAGCTGTGTCGATGAGCACCACGTCGGCGTCGTTGGCCTTGGCGCTCTGCAGGGTGTCGAAAGCCACGCTGGCAGGGTCGCTTCCCATCTGCTGCTTCACCACAGGCACGCCCACGCGCTCGCCCCAGATGCTAATCTGCTCTACGGCAGCGGCTCGGAAGGTGTCGGCTGCCCCGAGATACACTTTCTTGCCCGCCTTCTTGAATTGGTAGGCGAGCTTGCCGATGGTGGTGGTCTTGCCCACGCCGTTTACGCCTACCACGAGGATGACGTAAGGCTTGTGGTCGGAAGGGAGATCCCAGTCGGCGAGGTCGTCGGAGTGGTTCTCCGAGAGGTGGTTGGCGATTTCTTCGCGCAGGATATGGTTGAGTTCGCTCGTAGACACATACTTGTCGCGAGCCACACGTTCTTCGATTCGGTGGATAATCTTCACCGTAGTCTCCACGCCCACGTCTGAGGTGATGAGCACCTCCTCCAGGTCGTCGAGCACATCGTCATCAACGGTAGACTTGCCAGCCACGGCGCGGGCGAGTTTACCAAACACGCTCTCCTTGGTCTTTTCGAGACCTTTGTCGAGAGTTTCTTTCTTCTTGTTGCTGAATAATCCGAATAGTCCCATAATTGAGTTTTAATATTTTTCTTTGCAAAGATACTGATTTTTTTTGATTTCATCGCTATTTTTTAGAAATTCTTTCAATTTTATTTGGTGGTTTCGGCTAGAAATCGTAATTTTGCAGTAATTAAGGCTGTAAGTAGCGAAAAGTAAGTTAATTAAAATAAGTAAGATGAAAAAGGTTAAGTTTTTAGTTCTTTCATTTGCGACAGCCCTCGTGCTGTCTTCATGCGGTACCACCCAGACCGTTCCTCTCACGGGTCGTACTCATCGCATCTCCGTGTCGGATGAGCAAGTGCTCAGCCTCTCCAACCAAGAGTATACCAAGTACATGGCATCTGCCAAGAAATCGACCAACGCCGCCAATACGGCGATGGTGCAACGTGTGGGACGCCGACTTGCAAATGCCGTGGAGACCTACTTGAAGGAAAATGGCTATGCGGCCGACGTGAAGAACTACTCTTGGGAGTTCAACCTCGTGCAAGACAAGAGCGCCAACGCCTTCTGCATGCCTGGCGGCAAGATTGTGGTATATGAGGGATTGCTGCCTTATACACAGAACGAGACTGCCCTCGCCATTGTGCTGGGGCACGAGATAGCCCATGCAGTGGCAAAGCATAGCGCCGAGCAGCTCACCAAGCAACAGAACCAGCAGACGGGCACCAGCATCCTAGGCACCGTGCTCAACCAGACCGTGGGCAACGGCGTGGGCAACGTGGCGAGTGCCGTGGCAGGACAATATTTCTCCTTCCGCAACCTCAAGTATTCGCGCGACAACGAGACCGAGGCCGACTACATGGGACTCATTTTCGCAGCCATGGCGGGTTACGACCCTCAGCAGGCCATTCCGTTCTGGAAGCGCATGCAGCAGGGCTCAAGCAGCAACCAGAGCGACATCTTCAGCGACCACCCTTCGGATGCCAAGCGTATCGCTGCCCTGGAGAAGGCGATGCCTACTGCCTTGAAGTATTACCATCCTCAGGCGGAGGCTACCACCAACAAGACTGCTACGGCTTCCACTTCTACCAAGAAGAAAACTACCGCCAAGAAGTCTACTGCCAAGAAGACTACTCGCAGGAAATAACCCAATAAAAACGATAAGACTATGATGGAGTATATTTCTCAGAATCTATGGCTTATATGGACAGTAGTGATGTTCGTATGCCTCATCTTGGAATTGTCTTCGGGCGATTTCTACGTCACATGTTTCGCCATCGGTGCGCTCGTGAGCATACCTGTGGCAGTGGCTGGTGCAGCCTTCTGGTTGCAAGTCGTGGTGTGGGCTGTATGCTCCATCCTTAGCATTTGGCTGATTCGGCCTCGGCTGGTGGCCGCCATTCGCCGGGGGGCTGACGACAGAAAGAGCAATGCCGATGCGCTTGCCGGACAGGTGGGGGAGGTTTCCCAGACCATCGTGGCTGGCGGATACGGCAGGGTGAAACTCGACGGCGACGACTGGAAGGCAGAGGCTCCCGGAGCTACCGGCGACATCGCCCAGGGCGAACGTGTGCGAGTGCTCGGGCATGAGTCTATCATCCTCAAGGTGGAGCGGCTCTAGAGAGGCTTCCACTTTGATTTTCCCCCATGACACAATCGTAAATCAACATTAAACACTTAATACCGTAAACATCATGAACATAGGAATTTACGTACTCATCGTTATAGTAGTACTTGCACTCGTGGTGGTCAAGAAGACCATCGTCATCATCCCGCAGAGCGAGACCAAAATCATCGAGCGTCTGGGTAGATATTATGCCACGCTGAAACCGGGCATCAACATCATCATCCCGTTCATCGACCATGCCAAGGACATCGTGGCGATGAGAGGCGGCAGATACACCTATACCAACAGCATCGACCTGAGGGAACAGGTTTATGATTTCGACCGTCAGAACGTCATCACCAAGGATAATATACAGATGCAAATCAATGCGCTGCTCTATTTCCAGATAGTGGACCCGTTTAAGAGCGTGTATGAAATCAACAACCTGCCCAACGCCATCGAGAAGTTGACACAGACCACCCTGCGTAACATCATCGGCGAGATGGAGCTCGACCAGACGCTCACCTCGCGCGACACCATCAATACCAAGTTGCGCTCCGTGCTCGACGACGCCACCAACAAGTGGGGCATCAAGGTGAACCGCGTGGAGCTGCAAGACATCACGCCTCCTGAGAGCGTGCTCCAGGCGATGGAGAAACAGATGCAGGCAGAGCGCAACAAGCGTGCCACCATCCTCACCTCGGAGGGCGAGAAGGAGAAGCAACGCCTACTCTCAGAGGGTGAGAAGGCTGCCATCGTAAACAAGGCGGAGGCAGCCAAGCAGCAGGCCATCCTCAACGCCGAGGGTGAGGCTACGGCTCGCATCCGCAAGGCTGAGGCAGAGGCCATCGCCATCCAGAAGATTACCGAGGCGGTGGGACAGAGCACCAATCCTGCCAACTATCTCTTGGCGCAGAAGTATATCAGCATGATGCAAGAGGTGGCTCAGGGCAAGGACAACAAGGTGGTTTACCTGCCTTACGAGGCTACCAACCTGATGGGAGCCATCGGTGGAATCAAGGACCTTTTCAAGGGATAAAAGTGGAGTCGAAAATCTTTTAAATAAAAGCGGAATTTTATAAGAATAGAACTGAATAAAATATAGGGATAAAACCGTACAATATTATGAACAAGAAAATCTGTATCGTTGCAGGTGCACGCCCCAACTTCATCAAGGTGGCACCCGTGATAAGAGCCATTCGCAACGCCCAGAAGGCGGGCGAGGCACTGGAGTACAAACTGGTGTATACGGGTAGGGAAGACGACCCTACGCTGGAGTCGACCATCTTCGACGACCTCGACATCCAGCACACCGATGTGTACCTGGGCGTGGATTGCGCCAACATGAACGAGCTCACCGGACAGGTGATGTCGCAGTTTGAGCATTATCTGAAGCAGAACCCTACCGACGTGGTGATCGTAGTAGACGACTTGGCTTCTACCATGGCCGTTGCCATCGTCACCAAGAAGCAGGGCGTGAAGCTTGCCCACATCGCGGCGGGCACTCGCAGTTTCGACATCACGATGCCTAAGGAAATCAACCGCCTCGTGATAGACGGCTTGTCAGACATCCTCTTCACGGCGGGCATCTCCAACAGCAGCATCGCCAACAAGGAGGGCGCCGAGCTCTCCAAGGTATATATGGTGGGCAACGTGCTCATCGACAACATCCGATACCTGCAGAGCCGCATGAAGCGTCCTGCCATGATGGACGAGAACCATCTGAAGGAGGGCGAGTATCTGGTGCTCACGCTCAACCGCAAGACCATCGTCAACAACATCGAGGAGATGAAGACGCTCATCTCGGCAATCGACGGCGTGGCTCGCCAGGCAGGCATCAAGGTGGTGGCTCCGCTGCGAGGCAAGGCCTTGGGCTTCGTGCTCGCCTTCAAGGCTTATCAGGACGAGGCCGATCATCAGTCTGGTATCCAGGTGGTTCAGCCGCTCGACTATCTCGACTTCGGCTATCTCACGGCTCATGCCAAGGGTGTGATTACCGATTCGGGCAATGTGGCTGAGGAGGCAACCTTCAACGGCGTGCCTTGCATCACGCTCAATAGCTACACCGAGCATATCGAGACCGTGAAGGTGGGCACCAACGAATTGGTGGCGGAAGACCCCGAGCTGCTCAAGACCACGATGCAGAAACTCTTGAACGGAGAATGGAAGAAGGCTGGGATACCGGATAGATGGGATGGTCGCTCGGCTGAGCGCATCGTTCAAATCTTGGCGGAATGATTATTCTAAAGATGAGATTGGATTTTAAATGGATATATTTTAATATAAACAACTATTACTACTTAATATAAACAACTATTACTACGAAATCAATATAACAAACATGCGAAAATGAAAAAATGGCAGTCCCCGAGAAATCGGGAGTTGCCATTTCCATTTTATCTTTATTTCAAATTGTATGTTTGGTATAGAGCTTATTTTCCAGGTGCAGGAGGCACGGGATAGTCATATTGCTTGAAGTAGGAGAGCGTCTTGTTGTCGTACCACACGCCCTCTACGTTGATGCCTAGCGAGAAGGTCTTGCGGGTGTTGGTGTATCTGATGCCCGCTCCCAGCACGTTGGCTCCCGGCACGCACATGCCGTAGCCTCCCGGCATGATGCCGCAGCCCATGCCCCAAGGATACATGCCGTAGCCCCATGCACCGTAATAGCCGGGGTATCTGCCCCAGAGCGAATTGTAATTGTTGGCGATGCTCAGCTGGCCGTATACGTAGGCATCCCAGTGGTCGTTTATCTTGTAGCCCAGGATGCCGTAGATGCCGCCGTCGTGGTAGCTGTCGCCGCCATAGTTCACGTTGTTCATATAGCCGCCCAGTGCCATCCACAGCTTGTTGTCCTTGGTGATAGGAGCGAGGTAGGTGGCGTTGATGGTCTGCGTGAAGCCGCTGCGGTAGGGCACATGCTTGCCGAAAGTGGCGAAGGCAGAGAGGTCTACCGAGAGGTTGAGACCCTTGTGGAGCCCCCAGCCGTAACCGTAGTCGAGGGGCGAAGCCCACGAGTTGGTCAGGTTGCTGATGGGATTGTTATAATAGGTGGAGTCTTGCATGGCTGTCAAGGATGTGGCGGCGAGCGATGGGACTGCTGCCGACGGACGGGCGAGTGAAGGAACGGTAGGGTTCTTCATCGGCTTGCCCGTGTATATCTTGGGCTGTCCGGCATCTATCACGGTGTCGCCAGGCAGAATCCAGTCTTCCCTCGGACTGTCGGCACTGTGGAGCGGTCCGAAGTTCACTTGCTGCTGAGCCCTTGTCGACAGGGGCAGCAGGGCAAGGAGGAATAAAATGCTATATATCTTTTTTGTCATATCTTATTTTATATATCCTTCAATCGTTTTATCTTTAATAATATCGATGTTTTTTTCATTTGTCGGCAAAGATATAAAGAAAGTGCGAGATGCGTTCATCTTTTCGGAATAAAATTCCATCTTTTTAGAATAAAATCATTATCTTTGCAAACGATAACTTAAAATGCTGTAAAATTTTACAAAAATGAAGAAGATATTTACACTTTTGGCCTTCTCGCTGATTGCCCTGCCTACCACGACATGGGCGCAGGCCGAAGACACACAGAACAAGGCGGAGGGCACCGTGCCCTCGGAGCCCGACTCGCTGCTCGCCTGGGAAACGCCCCACGACCCAACCTGCCATCAGGTATTGTTGCACACCACCATGGGCGACATCCTGTTGGCGCTCTACAACGACACGCCCCATCATCGGGACAACTACCTCAAGCTCGTCAACGAGGGCTATTACGACGGATGCATCTTCCAGCGTGTCATCAAGAACTTCATGATTCAGGGCGGCGACTTCTCTTGCCGCAAGGTGACGCCGGGCAAGGTGGAGCTTTTCGACCTCGATTATACCGTGCCAGCCGAAATACTCTATCCCCGATATTATCATAAGCGTGGACAGCTCTGCGCCGCTCGCGAGGGCGACGACGAGAACCCTACCAAGGCATCGGCTTCCACCAATTTCTACATCACTTGGGGCAGGAATTTCTCCCCTAGGCAGATGGAATACTACGTGGAGAAGCAGAAGCGTGAGGGCAAGGACTATGCCATCCCTTCGGAGCAGTTGCAGCAGGGATACATCAAGCATGGCGGCGTGCCCCACCTGGACAACGGATATACCGTGTTTGGCGAGGTGCTGAAGGGCATGGACGTGGTAAACAAGATTCAGAACGTGGCTACCAACAAAGACAACAACGACCGTCCGCTCACCGATGTCATCATCTTGAAAGCGACGCAGGTGAAGTAATGCTTTATTACGAATTTTATTTACGAGAGAAAAGAGAATTATGAAATCATTGAAGGAATTATATAGAGTGGGTAAGGGCCCCTCAAGCAGTCATACGATGGGGCCGCAACGTGCCGCCAAGCTCTTCCTGGAGCGATGTGCCAATGCGGCATCCTACGAGGTGACGCTGTATGGAAGTTTGGCTGCCACGGGCAAGGGACACATGACCGACGTGGCCATCGAGGAGGTGCTCTCGCCCCACAAGGCGGTGAACATCATCTGGAAACCACAGGTGTTCCTGCCTTACCATCCCAATGGAATGAAGTTTGTGGGCAAGGATCTCAACGGCGATGTCATCGACGAGTGGGTGGTTTATAGCATCGGTGGCGGCGCGCTCTCCGACGGCTCGGCTGGCCACGACGAACTGGGAGCCAAGGATGTGTACGACCTGAATACGCTGGGGGCCATCAAGCAATGGTGCTACGACAACGGCCGACAATACTGGGAGTATGTGGAGAAATGTGAGTCGTCCGACCTCTGGGATTATCTCGACATGGTGTGGCAGACGATGAAGCAGAGCATCCGCAATGGGCTCGACCACGAGGGCGTGCTGCCTGGACCGCTCAAGTTGCAGCGCAAGGCCGCCACTTATTATATCAAGGCGAAGGGCTACAGGGCATCGCTGCAGAGCCGCGGACTGGTGTATGCCTACGCCCTTGCCGTGAGCGAGGAGAACGCCTCGGGCGGCACCATCGTCACCGCTCCCACCTGCGGGGCTTGCGGCGTGTTGCCAGCTGTGCTCTATCACATGCAAAACTCCCACGACATGAGCGAGCAGCGCATTCTTCGCGCCCTTGCCACGGCTGGACTGGTGGGCAACATCGTGAAGCAGAATGCCTCCATCAGCGGTGCCGACGTGGGTTGCCAGGGCGAGGTGGGCGTAGCTTGCGCGATGGCCTCGGCAGCTGCCTGCCAGCTCTTCGGTGGAAGCCCTGCACAGGTGGAGTATGCCGCCGAGATGGGACTGGAGCACCACTTGGGAATGACCTGCGACCCTGTGTGCGGACTGGTTCAGATACCTTGCATCGAGCGCAACGCCTTTGCTGCGGCACGTGCCCTCGACGCCGACCTCTACGCCTCCTTCTCGGATGGCCACCACAGTGTGTCGTTCGACCGAGTGGTGGAGGTGATGAGACAGACTGGTCACGACCTGCCTTCGCTCTACAAGGAAACCAGCGAGGGAGGTCTTGCCAAGGGATTCCCTCATGAGGGATAGGCTCGCCCAGGGGGGATTGGCTTTCAGCCCGTATCACCATACAGATGGAAAATATATACTTGAAGTAAAATATATTAAATAGTTGATAATGAAAAAGATATTGTTGATGTTGATGGGTTGCCTGATGCTGCTCTCGTGCCACCATGGCGACGAGGGCAGGAGGCGGATACGCCAATTGTCCGACCTTCGGGGAGCAGTGATAGGCGTGCAGCTCGGCACCACGAGCGACGTGCTCAGCACCGAGCTGGAGAAGAAGGGCGAGGGCACCCGTGTGGAGCGATTCACCAAGGGAGCCGATGCCGTGCAAGCCCTGCGCCAGGGCAAGATAGACTGCATGATGACCGACGAAGCTCCTGCCAAGGCCTTTCAGCGTGTGAACCCCTCGCTCTACATCCTGCCACAGGCTTTCGACGAGTCGGGGCTGGCCATCTGTGTAGCGAAGGGCAACGATGCCCTGCTCAGCGATGTGAACCAAGCCATCAAGAAATTGCAGGCTAGCGGCGTCATCGACTCTATCGTCTATCGCCACATGGTGAAACATCAGACGGTGGCCTATCAGTGGCGTGGGAGCGACGGCAAGTCGGGCTTGGGCAAGAAGATTCGCTTTGCCACCAACGCTACCTTTGAGCCTTTCGAATATTACAAGGCGGGCAAGATAGTGGGCATCGACGTAGACGTGGCCCATGCCATCGGCGACGAGCTGGGTGCCGATGTGGAGATCGTCGACATGGAGTTTGACGCCATCATCACCTCGGTGCAGACGGGCAAGGCGGATGCTGGCATCGCAGGCATCACCGTGACCCCTGAGCGCCAGAAGAACATCAATTTCAGCAACATCTACACCCAGGTGAAACAGGTGGTGGTAACCGACCGGGGCGAGGCCATTGCGGCAGGTTCGCAGCAGGAAGGCTTGGTGGACAAGTTTAAGTCGTGCTTCGTCACCGACGGCCGCTATCAATATCTGCTCACGGGTCTCTGCAACACGCTCATCATCACCCTCTTCGCCATCATCCTCTCGGTGGCTCTGGGCACGCTGATAGCCATCATCCGGGCCACCCATGACCGCCAGGGCACCCATCGCGTGCTCAACGACCTCTGCCAAGTATATCTCACCATCATCCGTGGCACGCCAACGATGGTGCAGCTGCTCATCATCTATTATGTGGTGTTCGCCTCCGCCGACGTCAACAAGCTGGTGGTGGCGGTCATCGCCTTCGGAATGAACAGCGCCGCCTATATCGCCGAGGTCATCCGCTCGGGCATCATGTCGGTGGATAGAGGGCAGATGGAGGCAGGTCGCAGCCTAGGCCTTTCCTATGCCACCACGATGCGCCTCATCATCCTGCCACAGGCGTTCAAGAACGTGCTGCCAGCCATGGGCAACGAGCTCATCACGCTGCTCAAGGAGACCTCCATCAGCGGCTACATCGGACTGGTAGACCTCACCAAGGGCTCCGACATCATCCGCAGCATCACCTACGAGGCGATGCTCCCGCTGGGCATCGTGGCAGCCATCTATCTGCTCATCGTGATGGGGCTCTACAGCGGCGTGCGCCGACTGGAGAAGCGCATGCGTAAGGGCGAGCGATAAATGCTGTGGCTTTATATTAAAAAGATAGCATAGGCTTTTTGTAAAAATAGATTGAGGTAAGAAAAAACAAGGATATGGAAGAAAATATCATTCAGGTAGAAAACCTGCACAAGCAATATGGCACCTTCAGGGTGCTACGAGGCATTACCACCCAGGTGAAGCGAGGCGAGGTGGTGGCCATCATCGGGCCATCGGGCTGCGGCAAGAGCACCTTCCTGCGCTCGCTCAATCTGCTGGAGCGCCCCACGAGCGGTAGCATCCTCTTCGACGGCAAGGACATCACCGCTCAGGGCGTAGACATCACCGAGGTGCGCCAGCGCATCGGCATGGTGTTTCAGCAGTTCAATCTCTTCCCCCATCTCACCATCCGCCGCAACATCATGCTGGCTCCCGTGGAGCTGGGCAAGATGAGCAGCGAGGAGGCTTCGGAGCGGGCGGGGGAGCTGTTGCGGCGCATCGGCTTGGCCGACAAGGCTAAGGCTTACCCCGACAGTCTCTCGGGCGGACAGAAGCAGCGAGTGGCTATAGCCCGTGCGCTGGCGATGAATCCGGAGTTGATGCTCTTCGACGAGCCTACGTCGGCGCTCGACCCCGAGATGGTGGGCGAGGTGTTGCAGCTGATGAAGGAGGTGGCTGCCGAGGGCATGACGATGGTGGTTGTGACCCACGAGATGAGTTTCGCTCGTCATGTGGCAAACCGTGTGCTCTTCTTTTCGGATGGGGTAATAACAGAAGAGGGGACACCCGAACAAGTGTTCGAGCATCCCCAGTCTCCACGTCTACGTGATTTTCTCGGTGTCACCCTCCTCAGGAGCTGACTCCGAGCGTAGTGGCAATATTGCCCCAAAAACTGGATCACCTGCAAAAGCGTGT